>DASQDS010000443.1:0-3287 GCA_035634075.1 Pilimelia sp.
CCTGCTGTGGCGCGGGGCGCTGCGCGCCGGCGACGCCGCCCAGCTCGTGGTCGGCGTGCGGACCGCACCGGCGTTCCGGGCGCACGCGTGGGTGGAGCTGCCGGACGGGCGGGTGCTGGGTGGCGCCCCGGCCGCGCTGACGCCGCTGGCGGTGTGGGGACCGGCGGGCGAGCTGCGCCCCGGCTCGGCCTCCGCCCGGCACGCGGGTCAGCGACCGTAGGCGCTCAGGCGTCCGCCCGGTGGGCAGCGGCCTCGAGGTAGCGGGCGGCCAGGACCTCGGACAGGCCGTCGGACTGCCGGCGCAGCCGCGGTGGGCCGGCGGCCGCGTCGGGGTCCGCCGCGCCGAGCCCGGCCGCCACCCGCCTGGCCGTCGCCGGGTAGTCGCGCAGCAGCTCTTCGTACGTCACCTCGAGCGGGGTGACGCCCTGCCACGCGAAGAACTCCCGCCAGCGCTGGTGCTGATAGCGGAAGCGGGCGATCGCGTCACCCACCCGGCGGACGTCCTCCGCCGTCACCGTCTCATCGGGCGGGGTGGGCGTGAACTGCCGCCAGCGGCCGCTGCGGACGGCCCGATGGTCGGAGACGGCCTGCCGCAGGGCATCGCGGCGCCACAGGTACACATAGGTCGGGTTGGGGAAGAACTCCGCGATCAGCTCGGTGATCCGCCCGAACACGCGATGCCGCCCGACGAGGTCGTCGCTGAGGTCGGCGCCGAAGGACGCCGCCTCCGCGGGGTGCCGCTCGGCGCACACGCCCGTCAGGTCCGGCCAGAACAGCTTGACGCCCAGCGTCCCGGTGGCGTCGATCCGGTGCCGGTACAGGGCGGCCACGTAGCCGGCGATGTCCGGGGTTCCCCAGCGCTCCGCGAACCCGGGCCGGAAGCCGGGGTGCAGGTACTCCAGCGGGCAGCCGAGGCCGCCGGCGCGGTGCAGGGCCTCGCCGAGCAGCGTGCTGCCGGTCCGCCGGCTCGCGCACAGCAGGACGGTGCGCAGCGGCCGGGGGTGGCCACTTCGCCGGTCGTACGCCTCCGTGGCCAGGTCGTAGACCGTGCGCGCGACGGCGGTCCCCGGCGCGGTCCTGCTCATGACGCGGACGCCGCGAGCGCGATGATGCGCTCCGTCGTCGCCGCGACGGAGTCCGGCGTCCGCGGGTGGTGCAGGTCCACGACCGGCAGGTGCCGCGCCGCCGCGGCCAGTCCGGCGAGTTGCCAGCGAACGACGGCGGGATCGGCGCGGTCCAGGCGCAGCAGGTTGCGGTGCAGGGTGACCAGCTGATCGGCCGGGCGGAGCGGGTGGGTCGCCGGCGGTTGACCCGGCACCAGGCGCAGCACCAGCCGCGCCGGCACCGGCCCGGTGGCCGGATCGACGGTGGCGACGCGCCGCTTGCCGGCGCCCGCCGCCCGGACGCGCACGTCCGGGTTGAACCCGTGCGCCCACACGCCGTCAGCCGCCACGTCGAGCGCCACGGCGTCGTCGCCGATCAGCGGCCAGCCGGTGCGGGCGGCCACGGCGCTGGCCAAGGTGGACTTCCCGGCGCCGGAGGCACCGCACAGCAGTACGGCACCGCGCGGACCGGCGATCGTCCCGGCGTGCACCACCAGGCCGTGCTGCGCCGTGGCCAGCCGGGGCAGCGCGGTGGCGACGAGGAATTCCGCGTCCCGGGTCGTGGGCGGGCCGGTCACGTGCCAGCGCAGTGTGTGCCGGTCGGGCAGCAGCGTGCAGCCGGCGACATCGGGTACGGCGAGCACGTAACTGCCGTCCGCGCCCCGCCGAGCGAGGAGCTGCCGGGGACCCCGGCTGGACCGCAGCACCACCCGCCCGTCGTCGGCGGGCGGTGGCGCCCACGCGGTCAGCCGGAACGAGAACCGCGCCGGCCCGCCATCGGCCTGCGCCGGTCCACACCGGTGCTCGAAACCGGGCAGCGGCACGTCACTGGCGAGCGCCAGCGCGCCGAACCGGTAGCTGGTGAGCTGTGCCGTCTCGGTCGTGAGCGTCGTGCCGGTCACGACAGGCCGACCGCGGTGAACCAGGTGGCCGTGGAGTGGACCGCCCACACCGCGCCGAGGCCGGCGTGCGGGCCGGGCGGCGGGCGGCCGGCGTCGTGGCACCGCAGCGCGGCGTCCTCGCCCGCCACGAACGCGTCGAGGTCGACGTACCCGTTCGTGACCAGCGGATGCCCGGCCAGTGCCCGGGCGCCGCCGGTGGCGCGGATGGCGGCCGCGATCGGGGGGGCGAACGAGGTCTTCGACTGCCGCCGCACGATGTCCGGCGGGGCGATGTCGGCGACGGCGGCGCGGAGCAGCGACTTGGTCTCGCCCGGCCGCCAGAGCACGTCGCCGGGCAGGCCCAGGAGCAGCTCGATGACGCGTTGGTCGTGCAGCGGGTGACGCCAGTCCAGGCCCCGCGACGCGTGCCGGTCGCGGATGATCTCGCGTTGCCATTCGCCGTACGGCATGGTGGCCCGGCGATGCCGCAACGACTGCGGGTCCGCGCTGGCGCGCCTGGTGGCCGCGTCCGAGGCGGCCAGCCTGTCGGCGAGCTGCGTGCGATGCACGAAGTCGGCCCGCAGCCACGGCGGCACGATGGTGCGGCGGGCGTGGGGCAACAGCGGTCGCAGGCCGGCGCCCCACACCGCGCTCGCGGTGTGCCGGGTCGTGCCGTTCGCCCGCCGGGCGCTGCGCCAGATCCCGGCGAGGCGGCCCCGCCGGGCGAGGCCGGGCCAGTGCAGCGGCCCGCCGCCGAACCAGTCGTCGCCCCCCTCGCCGGTCAGTACGGTGCCGATACCATGGGCGTGCAGCACGTCCGCGGCGGATTCGGCGAGTGCGGCGTTGGGCCGCAGCGGCGGCAGCAGTGTCGCGGCACTCCAGGCCCGCCACCCGGCCCAGTCGTACGGCGGGGGCAACAGCCGCCGGACCGGTTCCGGGGCCATCCGGTCGAGGTGGTCGAGCCACGGCGACTCGTCGTGCGGTTCGCCGGGAAACACGAGGCTGCAGCCGACGACGGGGCGGTCGGTGCCGGCGACCCGCCGCGCCACGGCGAGGACGGAGTTGGAGTCGATCCCGCCGCTGACCAGGACGCCGGCCCCGGTCGCCGGCACGTAGTCGGCGACGACGGCGGTGAGCCGGTCGCGCAGTTCCTCGACCGCCTCGGCCACCGTGGCCGGCCGGGTCGGCACGGCGGGCGAGTGCCAACGGCGGATGTCCGGTCCGCGGCCGGGGCCGGCGGTCAGCAGGTGGCCGGGCGGCAGCCGGTACACCCCGCGCCACGGCGTCCCCTCGTCCGTGGTGA
>DASQDS010000444.1:0-12839 GCA_035634075.1 Pilimelia sp.
GGTTGCTGCCCGCGCGGGCCGGGGCGGGCGCGGACGCGCTGGGGGAGGTGGACGTGGACACCGACATCCTGTGGGAGGTGCCGGCGGAGTCACCGCCGGCGGCTGGGATGTACGCGTGGCTGGCCGGCGAGGCCGGGGTGATCAGGACGCTGCGCCGGCACCTCGTCGCCGAGCGCGGCCTGGATCGCCGCGCCGTGGCGTTCATGGGCTACTGGCGGGCGGGCCGCCCGGAACCCACATAGCACCCCCGGAGCCCGGCCGGGTGGCTCACGCCGCCCCGGTGGGGCGTAGGCCGGCCAGCGTGATCGTGACCAGGCGCCCGACCGCCGCTGGCGACGGCAGGCCGCCGGCGGCGCCGAGCGCGTGGACGCAGTAGGCCGCCAGCTCCTCCGGCGTCGCGTCGGCCCGGACGTGGCCCGCCTGCGCCGCCTCGGCAAGCACCTCGCGGAACAGCGCGCCAAGCTCGCCCTGCGCCCGGGCGACATGTTCGCCGCGGTGCACCAGCGCCGCGATCTCGGCGCCCTGCTGGCCGCGGTGGTGGGCGATCAGCGCGTACGCCGAGAGGACCGCTTCGAGCCGCGAACCCGCGTCGCCGGTCTCGCGCCGTAGCGCGGTGAGGTGCGCGAGATGCGCGCTGACGTGCCGCTCGTGCCAGGCCAGCAGGATCGCCTCGACGTCCGGAAAGTACTTGTACAGCGTCGCCCGGCCGATGCCGGTGACCTCGGCGATCTGGGACATCGTCACGGACAGCAGCCCGCGCTCGCGCACCAGCCCGAGCGTGGTGTCCAGGATCGCGTCGCGGACCGCGTGCCGGTGCGCCTCGATCGTGTCGTTCCACAGCTTCGGCACCTCCCGAGTGTACGTGCGTGCAGACAGGCCGGCGCATTCGATACAGAATGACTTGACAAAGACAGTATGTATCGCAAAAATCGGGGCTCAGTCGATCCACTGAGAGGGGTAGAGCCTTGGCTGTTCCGCCGCGTCTGCCGGGTGGCCGTCCGGGGCCCGATCGCGAGCCGAGTGCCCGACTGCGCCGCTGGCTCGTCATCACGGGCATTGCCTCGGCGGTGGTGCTCCTGCTGGTGCTCGCCGTGCTGCTCCTCACGGGCGGCGGCCACGGCCCGCGGCCGCACGGCACCGGCGGGGACGGTCAGCCGCCCGCGGGCGGCACGGAGCACCGCCCGCCAGCGGGTGGCCCCGGGGGAGTGGGGCCGCGCCGCGGCCCGCGACCGACAACGACATGACGAACCCGCCGGAACAACCCCCCGTGGAGGGATGGCCCGTGGCACACGCGATCCAGGTCAGTGACGTCCGCAAGACCTACCCGCTGGCCGCCGGCGGGTTCACCGCCTTGGACGGGGTCAGCCTGGACATCGCGCACGGTGAGTTCGTCGCGATCGTCGGGCGGTCCGGCAGCGGCAAAACGACGTTGCTGAACCTGCTCGCCGGCATCGACCGGCCGACCACCGGCCGCGTCCTCGCTGCCGGAACGGACCTCGGCACGCTGTCGGAGTCCGGCCTGGCCGGCTGGCGCGGCCGCACCGTCGGCCTGGTCTTCCAGTTCTTCCAGCTGCTGCCCACCCTGACCGTCGCCGAGAACGTCATGCTGGCGATGGACTTCGCGAAGAAGGTCCCACCCGGCGAGCGGCGGGACCGGGCCCTGGAGTTGCTGACCCGGATGGGCGTCGGCGACCAGGCCGACAAGGTCCCCGCCACGCTGTCGGGCGGTCAGCAGCAGCGCGCCGCCATCGCCCGGGCGCTGGCGAACGACCCGCCGATCCTGCTCGCCGACGAGCCGACCGGCAACCTCGACTCCGCCACGGCCGGCGCGGTCCTCGACCTCTTCGCCGGGCTCAACGCGGGCGGGCGGACGATCGTCGTGGTGACCCACGAGCGGGACATCAGGTCGATCGTCGGCCGCGAGGTAACCCTTGTCGACGGCCGCGTCGTCGCCGACGACAGCACGGCGCCGGCGGTACCGGCATGACCGGCGGGACCCGCGTGCTGGGCGTCAAGCTGGTGCGCGACCTCCGGGCCGCCTGGAGCCGGCTGGCGCTGATGGTGGTCGCGATCGCGGTCAGCCTGACCGTGTTCGGCGCGGTCCTGCTCGCCTGGTCGGCCATCGGCCGGGAGACCGACGGCGCCTACCTGGGCACGGCGCCGGCGTCCGCGACGATCCTCCTCGACCGCCCGGTCGACGCCGACCGGATGGCGACGATCGCGGCCCGGGCGCGCAGCCGGCCCGGCGTCCTGGAGGCGACCGGGCGGACCCAGTTCACCAGCGAGGTCAGCGTGAACGGCCGCTCGCGGGGCACCCCGCTGCAGGTCTTCGCCGCGGCGCCGGACGACCCCATGCGGCTGGCCACGTTCGAGCCCGCGCGGGGCGGGTGGCCGCCGGCCCGGGACGAGATCCTGATCCGGCGCGACGCGCTGGCCCTGCTGGCGGTGGCGGTCGGCGACACCGTGACGGTGCGGGCCCCGGGCACCGCGCAGGCACCGGGCGGCGTATCGCTGCGGCTGCGCGTGGCCGACACCGTTTACGACCCCAGCCTCGCGCCATCCCCGCAGCAGCAGACGGGGGCGGGCTACATCTCCACGGCGGCGTTGGCCGGCGCGGGCGGCCGGGCGGACCTGGACCAGCTGAAGATCCAGGTGGCGGCGTCGGGGGAGGGGGCGCCGAGCCGGGACCGCGACTCGGTCGTCGCGGTGGCCCGGCAGGTGGGCGAATGGCTGCGGCGCGAGGAGGGCGTCGCGGTGCGCGAGATCCAGGTCCCGCCGCCGTACGCGCACCCGCACCAGTGGCAGGCCGACGCGCTGCTGCTCTCGCTCCTCGGCGGCGGGGCGGCCGCCCTGCTGCTGAGCACCATCCTGGTCGCCACCATGCTGAACGGCCTGTTCACCCGGCAGATCCCGCAGATCGGCATCATGAAGGCGATCGGCGCGCGCTCCGGCCACATCGGCCGGCTGTACGCGGCGATGACGCTGCTGGTCGCCGCGGTCGCCACCCTGCTGGCCCTCGGACCCGCGATCCTGCTCGGCCGCGCCGCGGTCGCCGCCTTCACCGGCTTCCTGGGCATCCGGCCGGACAGCGTCGCGGCGCCCTGGTGGACGTACGCGGTCTTCCTCGCCGCCGGCCTCGGCCTGCCGCCGCTGGTCGCCCTGGCCCCGCTCGTGCGGGCCGCCCGCACCACGGTGCGGGCGGCGATCGACCACCACGGCCTCGGCGCCAACCCGCACCCGGCGACCGGCGTCCTGGCCCGGCTCGGCCGCCGGCGGCGCCTGAACCGAGGCATGGACCGCGGCCTGGTCATGGCGGCGCGCAACACCATCCGGCGGCCGGCCCGGTTCCTGCTGGCCGTGGGCCTGCTCGCCTGCGCCGGCATGGTGTTCGTCGCGGGGATGTCGCTGAACGCCGGCACGCAGGCCATCGACGACGAACGGCGGGAGCAGCGCAATTGGGACGTCGACGTGCAGCTCGCCTCGCCGGGGCCGGCTGCGCGGGTCGCGCGGGTGGTCGCCGCGGTGCCCGGGGTGAGCCGGGTGGAGGGCTTCCACCGCGCGCTGACGGGCGTCGCCGGACCGGGTCAGGTGCCGATCACCCGCACCTACCCCGACCAGGGCCACGGCAGCGTGTCGGTGCTGACGGTGCCGGCGGCCACGACGATGCTCCCGCGCCCCGAGGTGATCGAGGGGCGCTGGCTGCGGCCGGGCGAGACCGGCGCCGTGGTGCTCAACCAGATCAGCCGCGACAACACCGTCCCCGGCATCCACGCCGGCGACGACGTCCAGCTCATCGTCGGCGGCACGCCGACCACCTGGCGGGTCGTCGGCCTCGTCCAGGAGCGGGAGGGTGGCAGCGGCGGCACGTACGTCACCGCGGCGGGGTTCGCGGCCGCCATGGGCCAGCCCGAGCGGGTCAACCTGCTGCGGATCGCCACCGACGGCCACGACGAGCGGACCCGCGTGGCGGTCGCCGGCGCGGTCGACGAGGCGCTGGCGGACGCCGGGATCGAGGTGCTGTCGGCCGCGTCGGTCAGCCGCGGCGACGCCGTCTCCGCCGGGCACCTGGGCCCGGTCCTGCTGATCCTGCTGGGGGTCGCCATCCCGCTCGGCGTGATCGGCACCATCGGCCTGGCGTCGACGATGAGCGCCAACGTCCTGGACCGGACCCGCGAGTTCGGCGTCATGCACGCGATCGGGGCCGCCCCGAAGGCCGTCCGGCGCATCGTCGTGGCCGAAGGCGTGCTGATCGCCCTGGCCAGTTGCGTGCTGGCCGCCGCGCCGACGGTGGGGCTGACCTGGCTCCTCGGCGCCGGGCTGGGCGACCTGTTCATGTCGGCACCCCTGCCGTTCCGCATCTCCCTGCTGGCCGCGGGCATCTGGATCGCGCTGGTGGTCCTCGGCGCGGTGCTCGCCACGGAGGCCGCCGCGAGTCGGGCCGCGCGCCTCACCGTCCGGGAGGCCATCGCCCACCTGTGAGCCCGCTCCCTGCTCGCCCCACCGGCTTGGAATCGGCGCTAGTCTGAATCTAGACTACTGCCTCATCAGACCTAGTGGGGATTTCGGTGCCGGTCGACGACGCGGCGGGTGACCCGGCCGAGGGGGATTGGCGCGGCGGGTGGCTGCGGGGAGCGCTCGAGCTGGCCGCCGCGGCGGTGCTGGCCGAGCGACCCCTGCACGGGTACGCGCTGGCGCAGCGGCTGGCCGAGCTGGGGTTCGGCCAGGTGCGCGGCGGCGTGCTCTATCCCGTGCTCGGCCGGCTCGAGGCGGACGGCGTCGTGACGGCGACCTGGCAGGCCGGCTCCGGGGGGCCCGGCCGCAAGGTCTACACGCTGACCGGCGCCGGTCAGCGCCGGCTCGCGGCCCAGCGGGCGCAGTGGCGCGCCTTCTCCCTGGCGATGGACGGGTTGCTCGCGCCGGTGGGCGCGGCGGACGAAAGCGGGACGGGCGGATGAGCGAGACGTTCGAGCAGTGGCGGCACCGGTTGCTGTACCTGCTGGTAGGGCAGCACGGCCTCGCTCTGCCGGTGGCCGAGGAGGTCGTGGCGGAGTGCGCGGCGCACTGCGCCGAGACGGGGGAGGCGCCCGAGGCGGCGTTCGGGTCGCCCGAGGCGTTCGCCGCTCGCACGGCGGCGGCGCGAATTCCGGTCCGCGAGCGGGCGGAGCGCGACCGGGACGGCAACGTCACCGGCGACTACGCGTGGGGCGCCACCGTGCGGGTCGGCGTCCTGCTGGTGCTGGCGACCGCGGTGGCCTGGGCGGCCACGGGCGGCTGGCTGGCGCTGACGGTAGCCGGGGTGGGCGGTTGCGTCGTCCTCGCGGGCGCCCTGGTCCTGGCCGGCCTCACCAAGGACCTGTTCCGGGCGGGCCGGTTGCGCGCCGCCCGGCTGGCCGCCGTGGCGGTCGCCGCCCTGGTCCCGCTGACCGCCGTGGTCTTCGTCGCCGGGCCGCGGGCGCGGCTGGCGGAGGTGCCCACGGTGTCGCTCGCCCTGGCCGGTGTCCTCGCGGTGGTGGTCGCCTGGCGCACCGACGGGCTGTGGCGCGCCGTCGTCCGCACTCCCCGGCCCGGCGGCGGGGGCGCGGACCTGGCCAGCGAGCGCTGGCTGACCCGGCTGGACGGGGTCCTGCGCGGTCGACACGAGTGGTCGAGCCGGCGGGCGGGGCAGTTCGTGGCCGAGACGCGGGCGCACCTGGCAGCCACCGGGGGCCGGGCCGAGGACGAGTTCGGACCAGTCGAGGTCTACGCCCTCCGCGTCGCCGAGCAGGTGCGGGCGCCGCGACGGTGGTGGCGCGGGGAGCTCGCCCGGACGGCGGTGATCGCCGCGGCGCTGCTGTGGCTCCTCCTGCTCCGGGTGGCCGACGGGGACTTCGGGGTCATGTTCGCGCTGAACGCGGTCGTGCTCCTCGCGGTGCTGGCCAACCTCTGCCGCCGGCTCGTCCGGCGGCTACCGGCGCAAACCGGCGCGTAGGCGGTTGCCGAGGCGTCCGGCGGGGCGGTGCCGGCGAGCACGCAGCGTGCGCGGCAATAAACAGGCGGCCATCGATATTGCGTGCAGGAAAGCGCTTGCCATATGGTCGGCGAAAGCACTGCGCACGCCCACCCCGAGTCACCCGAGTGCGTACGACACCTAACCGGCCGGTGCCCCCACCGCCGTGGCCCGCTTGCGCCACGTACAGCCCCCACCCACCGAAGGAGTCAACCCCTCGTGCTCTCCCGAAGACTACGGACCGTCGGCGTGATCGGCGCCGTGCTGGTCACCGCGGCCGCGGCGACCGTCGTGACGATGTCGCAGGCCAGCGCCGCAGTGATCAACACGAGCGCGTTCTACCAGCTGGTCAACCGCAACAGCGGCAAGGCGATCGAGATCACCGGCGGCTCCACCGCCGACCAGGCCACCGTCACGCAGAACACCCGCGGCAGCGCCAACCACCAGCAGTTCCAGTTCGTCGACTCCGGCGGCGGCTACTACCGGCTGCGCGCCCGGCACAGCAACAAGGTCATCGACCTGTGGGAGTGGAACGCCGCCGACGGCGCCGAGTTCCGCCAGTGGCCGGACCTCAACGGCAACAACCAGCAGTTCCGGGTCCTGGACTCCGACGGCGGGTACGTCCGCCTGCTGAACCGGCACAGCGGCAGGGCCCTGTCGGTCTTCGACAGGTCGACCGCCAACGGCGGGCGCATCTCGCAGTACACCGACGCCAACGGCACCCACCAGCAGTGGCAGCTCCTGCTCGTCGGCGGCGGCACCACCCCGACCACGCCGGCCACCCCCGGGCCCGGCACGACCACCAACGCCCCGCCTCCGCCGCCGCCCACCGGCGGGCAGCCGGGCAACGCCGCCGGCCTGGTCGGCTTCGCCACCCTCAACGCGTACGGGCGCAACGGCACGAACGGCGGCGCCGGTGGTACGACGGTGAACGTCAGCACGTTCGCCCAGTTGGCGGCGGCCGTCGCCGGTGACACCCCGCGCATCGTCCGGGTGTCGGGCACCATCACGGGCAGCGGCCCGATGCTCGACGTCGGGTCGAACAAGACCATCGTCGGCGTGGGGTCGAACGCGACGATCAGCGGCTTCGGGCTCGACATCAACGGCTGGGGGCCGGCCCAGATTGCCGCGGGCGGCGACATCTGCGACCCCGCGGAAATGAACTCCTTCCCGCGGGTGCACAACGTGATCGTGCAGAACCTGTCGTTCCGCAACTCCGCCGACGACTCGGTGAACGTGCAGTGCTACTCGCACCACGTGTGGATCCACCACAACACCTTCTACGCGGCGAACGACGGCTCCGTGGACATCAAGCGCGGGTCGGACCTGGTGACCGTGTCGAACAACAGGTTCGTCGGCACGGACAAGTCCATGCTGCTGGGCCACAGCGACAACAACGCCGCCCAGGACGCGGGCTTCCTGCGGGCGACGTACTACGGCAACTGGTTCGACGGGTCGAACACCCGGCACCCGCGGGTGCGGTTCGGCTACGCCCACCTGTTCGGAAACTACGTCAACGTCACGGACTACTTCATCGGGCTGGGCGTCAGCGGCCGGATCTACGCCGAGAGCAACTACGTGCTGCGGGCCAAGACGATCACGCAGGACTTCGGCGACGCCAGCCTGACGTGGACGAGCAGCAACTTCTACAACCGGGCCACGATCACGCGCGCCAACAGCAGTGGCAGCACCATGAGCGACTGGCTGCGGGCGAACAACACCGTGGCGCGGCCGCCGTACAGCTACTCGGCCGGGTCCGCCCCGTCGAGCCCGCCGGCGGCGGGTGCCGGCAGCAGCGGCGCCGACCGGATCTGACGAACCACCGGGCCCTTCCCCAGCCGGGGGAGGGCCCGGCCCTATCCGGCCAGCCGCGCGACGTCCTGGTCGGACGCCGGATACGTCGCCGCGCAGAACGAGCACTGCAGCACCCGCTTGCGGCGGACCGGAAACAGCGGGATGAAGAACAGCGAGAACTTGGTGGTCCGCAGGAACAGCGTCTGCGCCGCCGCGTTGCCGCACACCCGGCAGATCGCCTGGAGGACGGCAAGTTGCCGGACGCTGGTGCGGAAACCGAAAATGATCACGCCTCCACGGTAACCGCAGTCCGCCCGGCGGGCATCTCGGCGCGGTCCAGCCGGGCCAGCAGGTCGCGGGTCAGCCCGACGTCGGGGTGGGCCGGCCCCTGGGTGGCGATCGCCTCGCTGAGCACCCGGTCGAGCAGCGCCCGGGCCGGCGCCGGGTCCCCGCGCTCGACCAGCACGGCGGCCAGCCGCCGGGCGGCGATGTGGGTGTGCGGGTGGGCCCAGCCGCAGGCCCGCTCCAGCGCGTCCAGCGCCTCCCGCTGGCAGCGCAGCGCCCCGTCGAGGTCGCCCTGCCGGTGCAGGATCAGGCCCAGGTTGGCGGCGGCGATGGCCGGCTCGTGGTGGGCCGGCCCGTACGCCGCGGTCAGCGCCGCCACGGCCGCCTCGTGGTAGGCCCGCGCGGCCGGCAGGTCGCCGCGCAGCCCCAGCGCGAAGCCGAGCCGGTCCTGGGCGTGCGCGCACTCCGGGTGGTCGGCGCCGTACACCGCGATCAGCGTGGCCAGCGCGCCGCGGTGGCAGGCCAGCGCCCCGTCGAGGTCGCCGGCGTCCTGCAGGACCAGGCCGAGGCCGGAGCGCGCCTGGGCGGCCTCCGCTGCCGCGTCGGGCGCGTCGCCGAGCAGCGCCAGGGCCCGGGCGAACGACGCCCCGGCGCCGTCCAGGTCGGAGGTGAGCCACAGCGCCCAGCCCAGCCGGGTCGCCGCCGCCGCCAACTGATCATCCGGTACGCCGTGGTCGGCCAGGATCGTCCACGACCGCCGCAGCGCCTCCACGGCCCGGGTCAGCTGCCCCAGCCGGGTGAAGGTGTTGCCCAGCCGGGACAGCGTCTCGGCCGCCGCCGGGGTGTCCACGCCGGGCCCGGCCTCGAACAGGGCCAGGGCGCGCTGCAACGCCGCCTGCGCCTCGCCCAGGTGGCCGGCCCGCTCCAGCGTCTCGCCGAGCTGGGCGAGCAGGTCGGCGAGCAGCAGGCGGCGGGCGGCGCCGGCCGGTTCCACGAGCGCCACGGCCTGCTCCAGGAGCCGCCGGGCGGTGTCGAAGGCCGCCCGCAGGGTCAGGTAGCGGCCGGCCGTGCGCAGCAGGTCCGCGATCTCCGGCAGCACGTCACCGGCCCCGGCCGGCCCGGCCTCCTCCGCCCGCTCGCCGATGGCCAGGACGTGCGGCAGGACGGCGTCCCAGCCCGGCCAGCTCCGGGGGTCCCGCTCGTCCCCGGGCCGTTGGCCGGCGACGAGCCGGGCGGCCACGGCCAGCCAGCGCCGGTACTCGACGGCGGGCAGCGACGACCGGACGACCGCCTGGACCAGCCGGTGCGCGCTGATCCGGTCCCCGTGCCGGGCCACCAGCGAGTAGCGCAGCAGGGTGCCGACCGCGTCGTTGAGGGCGATCTCCTCGCGCGCGGCGGCGGCCAGCGCCGGCGGCAGGTGCGGTGCGTGGCCGGCGAGCACGGCCAGCTCGACGCCCTCGGCGGCCAGGAACGCGGCGAGCCGGAGCAGTTCGGCGGCCGCCGGCGCCGCGCCGGCCACCCGGTCCAGCGCCAGCCGCCACGTCGTGTCGATGCCCAGGTGGTCGCGGGGGACGCCGCGGGCCAGCAGCGCGTCCCGGCGGCGGCGCAGCAGCGTGGCGTACGCGTCGTATTCCATCCCGGTCTCGTCGGCGTACGCGGCGGCCTGCACCAGGGCCAGCGGCAGGTCGCCGAGCAGCTCGGCCACGCGGTCGGCGGCCGGGTCCGCGCCGGCCGGCCCGCGACCGGACAGCAGGGCCAGCGACTCCGGCCGGCTGAAGACCGGAACCGCCAGCGGTACGGCGAGCCGCCGCCAGGCCGGGTTCCGGGAGGTGACCAGCACGTCCCCCACCCCGCCGGGCAGGAAGCGGCACACGTCGTCGACGTGTTCGGCGTTGTCGAAGACGAGCAGCCACCGGCCGCGCCGCGTCACCTGCCGGACCACGGCGTCGGTGAGCTCCTCCTGGTCGTCGGCGGCCGCCACGCCCAGGGCGCGGCCGAGGTCGGCGAAGGCCGCGGTCATGCCGACGGCGTCCTCGGCCGGCACCCACCACACGACCTCGTACTCGTGGGCGTACCGGTGGGCGTACTCCAGGGCGGTCTGGGTCTTGCCCACGCCGCCCAGGCCGAAGAGCGCGACGGCCCCGGTGGCGGCGGTCCGGTCCGTCAGGACGGCCCGCACCCGGGCCAGCAACGCCTCCCGGCCGACGAACGCGGGCTGCCGGTCGGGCAGCCGGCGCACCGGCGTGCCGGCCACGTCCAGCGCCCCGGCCGGCGGCGGGTCGAGGCCGCCGTCCTGGCGCAGGATCGACTGGTAGAGCTGGCGCAGGTCCGGGCCGGGCTCGATGCCCAGCTCCTCGACGAGGGTCTCGCGCAGCCGGGCGTACGCGGCGATCGCGTCGGCCTGCCGCTGGCACCGGTAGAGGGCCAGCATCAGCTGACCGAAGAACGCCTCCCGCAGCGGATGCAGGGCGACGAGCCGCTCCAGCGGGCCGACCAGCTCGGCGTGCCGTCCCAGCGACAGCTCCGCCGCCACCCGCCCCTCGGTGGCGACGAGGCGGAGTTCATCCAGCCGGGTGACCTCCGGGCGGGCGAATTCGAGGTCCCGTACGTCCGCCAGCGCCACGCCGCGCCACAGCTCCAGGCCCTGCCGGAAGTGGTCGGCGGCGTCCCCCCAGTCGCCGGCGTGCAGGTCGCGCCGGCCGGCCGCGACGAGGCGCTCGAACCGGACGATGTCGACCGCGTCCGGCGGCGTGTGCAGGCTGTACCCCCGGCCGTGGGTGCGCAGCAGGCGGTCGCCGTCGCCGCCCAGGGCCTTGCGCAGCCGGCACACGTACGTGTGCATGGTGGCGACGGAGGCGCCGCGGGCGTCGTCGGCGAACAGCGCGTCGACCATCTGCTCGGTGGTGACCGTCTCGCCGGCGCGCAGGAGCAGCAGCGAGAGCAGTGCCCGGGGCCGCGGTCCGCCGACCTGGAGCGCGGCCTCGCCGTGCCGTACCTCCAGCGGTCCGAGAAGGCGGAACTGGTACGGCGGGACCACAGACTCGTGCACGTACCCAATATTGCGCGGTTTAGTCTGCTGAGTCGTACTATTTCCTGGATCGCGGGCGAGTCATTTCCCCGCTCACACGACGGGTGGACACCATGCGGACCGGAACTGCCCTCGCCCTTGCCCTGGTCCTCGGGTTCCCCGCCGCAGCCGGCTGCGGCGAGGCCGCCACCGCGCCGGCCACCTCGGCGGGCGAGCTGGTGGTGTGGGCCGACGCCGGCCGGGTGGCGGCGTTGGAGCCGGTGGCCGAGGCGTACGGGCGGGCCAACGGCGTGACCGTCCGGCTGACCACCCTCACCGGCGACGGCCAGGCGACCTTCGTGACGGCTGCCCAGCAGGGCACCGGCCCCGACGTGGTGGTCGGCCCGCACGACTGGACCGGCAGCCTGGTCCGCAACGGCGCCATCGAGCCCGTCCGGCTCACCGCCGCGCAGCGGGCCGATTACCCGCCAAGTGTCGTCTCGGCCGTCACCTGGAGCGGCCAGACCTACGCGGTCCCGTACGCGGTGGAGAACCTCGCCCTGATCCGCAACGTCGACCTGGCGCCCCGCGCCCCCCGCACCGTCGAGGAGCTCGTCGATGCGGGCGGTCGGCTCAAGCGGGCCGGGCGCACCAGCGAGGCGCTGTGCCTGCCGGTGGGCCAGAACGGCGACAGCTACCACATCTTCCCGCTCTACACCTCCGCCGGCGGCTACCTCTTCGGCACCGCGGCCGACGGCGCCTACGACCCCGCCGACCTCGGCTTCGGCAAGGCGGGGTCGGTGGCGGCGTTCACCAAGATCCGGGCACTGGGCGAGGCGGGGGCGGGGGTCCTGCGCCGGTCGATCGGCGGGGAGAACGCCAAGAGCATGTTCCTGCGGGGCCGGTGCCCGTTCTTCGTCTCCGGCCCGTGGGCGGTCGGCGACATCAAAAAGGCCGGCATCGCGTACGCGATCGACCCGATCCCCGGCTTCGACGGCGGTGCGCCGGCCCGCCCGTTTCTCGGCGTGCAGGCGTTCTTCGTCGCCGCCAAGGGCCGGAACAGGCTGCTGGCGCAGTCCTTCGTGACAGGGTTCGCCAACGACCCCGACCTGGCCGTGGAGCTCTACCGGCGCGACCCGCGGCCCCCGGCGCTCACCGCGGCCCTCGACCGGGTCGCGCGCGAGGACCCGGACGCGGCCCGGTTCGCGGCCGCCGGCGCGGGCGGGCCGCCGATGCCCGGCCTGGCCGCGATGCCGGCGATCTGGACGACGTTCGGCAAGGCGGAGGCGGCCATCATCGGCGGCGCCGACGTGCCCAGCACCCTGCGCGCCGCCGCCCGGAGCATGTCCGCGCAGCTGCGGTGAGCCCGCACCGGCGCGCCACCCTGCCCCGGCTGATCGGGACGGCGGCGCTGCTGGGGGCCGTCGCCGCGGTCACCCTGTGGGCGGCGCCGCCGCTGGTGGCCGCGGGCCGGTGGATCGCCCTCGGGGTGCTGGTCGGCACGGCCGGCGGCCTCGGCTACCTCTACCTGACCCGCCGACACGTCCCGGCGAAGTACCTGGTGCCCGGGACGCTGCTGCTGCTCGCGTTCCAGGCGTTCCCGGTGGCCTATACGGTCGCGGTGGCGTTCACGAACTTCGGCGACGGCCACCGGGGCGGCAAGGCGGCGGCGATCGCGGCGATCGAGGCGGCGTCCCTGGACCGGGTGCCGGGGTCCGTCGACCTGCCGTTCGCCGCCGCCACCGTCGGTGACCGGGCGACCGGCCC
>DASQDS010000445.1:0-5755 GCA_035634075.1 Pilimelia sp.
ACCTCGACCTCGACCTCGACCTCGACCTCGACCTCGACCTCGACCACCGTTCGCCTGGACAGCCAGGCAGCCAATCGCCGGATGAAGTCGGCTACTGCAGCCCCGCGGTCAGGATGGATCCGAACGTTGCTACACCCTCCGTCGAACCATCCGACCTGTGTCCCTTGCACATATGCGCTGGGCGTCCACCGCTGATCCTCGCTCCAGGCCTCCCAGAGCTCGGTCAATGCCGGGGTCTGGCTAAGGCTGCGAGCCAGCGCACCCTCGAATCCCGGTTCTGCAAAGTGCTGGTCGGCCAACTGGAGCAGGAGCACGAACGCTGGCGACCCGGATGCTGCGGTTCTCAGTGCCGTGCCGGTTGGCTGAGTGATCGAGTGAGCCGGCTGCGGAGGTCGCTGCTGAACATGCCCTCCTCATCCGGGAGTCACGATCGTGATGAGCGACAGGCCGGCAGTGATCAACACCGCGCCGTGCGGGTGGAAGCGAAAGCCCTGATCCTCGCCCGGCTCCTCCTCCATGCGGATCGCCGTCGCGGGTCGCGGTGACGGCCCGTACAGGACCGCGAATGGGCCCTCGCCGTCGTCCCTGGGGGCGTAGCCGAACTCGGCCCAATCCTTCTCCATCCCGGCATCCACGGTAGCGGCCGAGGTATGCGGCCGTCGCCGCGCGGAGGACGAGCTCGTTCGGAGACCCGCCGTTGACGGCTGGAACGATGATGGCAGCCATACACCACCGTGCGTTACCCGCGCCGATGAACGCCCCTGCGTCCGGCGCGGCAGTTGCGGATGTCCGATCGTGGCGTTGCTATGTGCTGGTTGATGCGGCGGCCGTGTCGGGTCTACCGGGCGGAACGGCTGGCTCGGGCGCCCGTCGGATCAGGATGACGCTGTACGCCACGATCCATACCAGCCAGAGGAGCCAGCCTGCGAGGCCGAGCAGGGCGAGGGGGTTGACGCTGCCGACGCCGTACGGGCTGGTCGTCGCGGTGACGAAGAGCAGCGTCGCGGCGAGGAGGCCGGTGCTGGCGTGCCATCGGGCTATGGCGCCGGTGCGGCTGCCGAACATGGACAACCCGAGCAGTGCGGTCGCGAGGAAGACCTGGTTGAAGCCAAACAGGGCGGTGTGCAAGCCCCAGAGGCCGGCAACGCCACTGTCGTGCTGGGCTGCGGACATCAGTGCGAGGCGGGTGGCCTCGACGCTGGTGAACACGACCGACTGCATGAGCACACCGGCGAGACCGACAATCGACCACGGGTCCGTCCGGGTCCGCTCGTCGCGTCTGAGGCAGACGCACACCCCGACGGCGAAGATCGTGGCCAGCAACCAGGCCATCGGCAGCAGTGCCGAGGCCAGGCGCAGTGACCCGGATCCGGCGGCGAAGACTGTGGTGATCTCGTCGAGGGAGGCGGCTTCGGACGGGGTGGGAAAACCCGCCATGGTCAGCAGCAGGTTCGCCACGATGAGGATGACGACGAAGCCCATGCCGGCGATGCCGGCAAGACGAGAGAAGCTCACGGCTGTCCTTCGATCGAGCGATACGCCGACGCGTGGACGAGCCGGTGGACGGCCGGCAGGGCGCGCATTCCATGGGCGTCCAGGGTGGCGCGCACGAAGCGATGGAAGCTCGGCCGCGTGAGTTGTCCGGCCAGGAACCGGATCGGTCCGGCAGGCAGGCGCGCGTAGTTGACGAGCGCGAACGACGAGGGTCCGATGGGCCGCAGGGCGGTGGAGTTGTCGACTCCGGTCTTGCTGGTGTACCAGCCGGTGACGGAGCGCCAGACGGCTTCGGCGTCGGTGTCCGGCGCGGCGGTGAAGTGGTTGAACAGAAAGGCGCCGTCGGTTCGAGCCTCGGTGTCGCCGATCCGGGCCACGTTGACGCCGGCGAGAATGTGTTCGCCGGCGAGGGCCGAGACCTCGTCACAGGTACGCACCGTTTGCAGTTGGTCCAACTGCATGGTGCGGATCAGCATGGCGAGGTCGTACCGCGGTGCGCCGGGCAGTGGCGGGATGAACACCGCCCGGAAGATGCGGACGGACATGACGTCCTCACGGCGCACGAGTGCGGGGACGGCCTGCACCAGTTGTGCCGCCGCCCGTTGCCGGCGCGGGGTGCGGGGGTAGACGGGTGACCGGTGTGCGGGCTCGGCCTGAAAGCCCAGATAGATGAATCCGTACGGTTCCGGCTCGGCGAACTGGGGTGGCGGATACGGCATTATGCCTCCTTCGGGATTGCCCGTGGTGGGTCAGTACGCGATGCCGATCGCCCGGTGGATCGTCGCGGGGTCGCCTACGGCGGCGAGCATGGCGTGGGCCACGTCGGCCCGCGAGATCGTGTAGCCGCGTGCGACGTTACTGCCGATGGCGGTGCGGTATCCGCCGGTCAGCGGCTTGTTCACCAGCTTCGGCGGCCGTACAACCGTCCATTGAGCCAGGCTGCTCGCCATCGCGTCTTCCATGGCACGCAGGTCCGCGTACAGATCTTTGAGCAGGGCGCTGATGGCCGGCACGACGATGCGGCGGTTGAGGAAACTGTCCCCGTCGGGTGTCGGGCCCACCGGAGCGGCGCTGACCGCGACGAGGCGGCGGACACCTTCGGCGTGCATCGCGCTCAGAATCGCGCCGGTGGCGGTGGAGGCGACGGGTCCGTCGTGGCGTCCGCGCGGTCCCACACCGGACAGGACCGCGTCGCTGCCGCGCACCAAGGGGGCCAACGTATCGGCGTCGTCGAGGGTCGGCACCGTCGTGACCTGCAGTGCCGGATGGCGCACGTCGAGGCGGCCCCGGTCGCGGACGACCGCGGTCACGGTGAACCCATGGTCGAGCGCCTGGCGCACGACGTGGCTGCCGATGCCTCCGGTCGCCCCGAAGACGGTCATCCTCATCAACATCCTCCAAGTGCGGATTAGCAGTAACTGTTACCGTACCGGACAATAACGAGGAGGTACAATATTGAAGTGTTCGACGCCTCCGCACCAGGCACAGACCGGCCGCTGGCCGGCCGGGCCAACTTCCTGTTGTCACAACTCGGCTTCCACGTCGCGCAGACGTTCGCCGCGCGGTTGGCGCCGCTGGGCATCGCGCCGAACCACTTCGGGCTACTCATGCACCTGCAGCGCAGCGACGGCAATACCCAGCAACAGCTCGCCGACGCGCTGGGCCTCCATCGCAAGGTCATGGTCGGCCTGCTCGACGACCTCGAGCAGCGCGATCTGGTCGAACGCCGGCGGCATCCCAGCGACCGCCGTGCCCACGCCATCCACCTGACCGAAGCCGCGCGCGGGCTGCTACCCCGGGCTCGGCAGATCGCTGACCAGCACGAGGACGACATTCTCACCCCGCTCGACGCCAGCGAACGCGCCCGGCTCGTCGCTGTCCTGCAACGGCTCGCCGAGCACACCGGGAACCCGGCCGGCGTCCACCCGGGCCTGCACCAACCAGCCGCCCGATCTCGCCAGCCTGTCGACTAATCAGGCATCGCCCAGCGTCTCAATCCGACGAGCCGTTTCGTGCGTACTGCCTTGCGGAGACGCCGGTTACGAAGTCGACTGGCGTGAGCTTTGGCGAGCCTGGATACGAGCGCGCCCGCGCTGCTTTTGACCGCGCCCACGTCGCTGCTCCTGGACTGGTGGTTGATGCCAGCCGCTTGGAGCGACCTGTGGTCGTGGACCGGGCCTGTTCTGATCGGCGCGCTGGTGAACATCGCCGCGCTGAAGGGGTTCGGGGCCCAGGTTGTCCCGCGTGAGGTCGAGCGACTCAGGCAGTTGGTGCGCCCGGCGTCATGGCCCGTTGGGAGGGTCGGTCGCGTCGGCACGGAAGATCGACACTAGGACGCGCAGCGCCATGACGGCCGAGATCGCCAGTAGGTTGTACCCGAAGACCTGGTACAGGGTGACGTCCGCGGTCACCTTCGGCCCGCCGGCCAGGCCGAGGAGCAGCACCGCCATTATGCCCGCGGTCGCGGCGAGAATGGTCAGCAGGATCTGATGAAGTAGTCCGGTGATGTGGCGCCGGTCGCGGCTGTCAGCGAGCAGCCGCACGTTGACCGACAACCGGCCGTGTTCGGTGGCGGCGACGATCCGTTCGACGCGGCGGGGCAGCCGGCGCAGCATGGGCAGCAGGGCGGTCAGTTCGTCTGCGGCGGCCCGGCGCAGGGCATCCGGATGCAGCCGCGCGCCGAACTCCCGGGCGGCGAAGGCACGCGCCGCGGACACCATGTCGAAGCCGGGTGACACCTCGGTCAGTCCGCCCTCGAGTGTGGACAGCGCCCGGAACACCGCGGCGAGCTCGGCCGGTACGCCGATGCCGTGCCGTGACACGAGGACTATCAGGTCGGCGAACATCTGCATTCCGGGTGGCGCCCCGGGACTGAGGTGGCGTGCCATGAACTGGCCGAGCGCGCGTTCCAGCCGCTCGGTGTCCACCTCGTCGGGACGGCCAACGGCGTCGAGCAGCGCGTCCGCCACCCCGGCCGGATCCGCTCGGTCGACCGCCACCAGCAGGCGTTGTAGCGCCTCGCGCAGCCCGGCGTCGAGCCGGCCCACCGAGCCGAAGTCGAGCAGCCCCAGCCGTCCGTCGGTGAGCAGCAGCACGTTCCCCGGGTGGGGGTCGGCGTGGAAGACACCGCTGACCATGATCTGAGACAGCAGCGTCTCCAGTAGCGCCCGGGCGAGTCGGTTCCGGTCCAGCCCGTCCGCCGTGATCTGGGCGGCGGCCTCGCGCATGGGTCGGCCGTGCAGCCGGTCCATGACGAGGACCCGGGTGGTGCACAACGGCTCGTACGGCAGCGGGTAGACGACTGCGTCGGTGCCCGCGTCCGCCGACGTCTCCTTCGCGGCCGCGAGCACGGCGGCCATGTTGCGGGCCTCCACCCGGAAATCCAACTCCTCGCGGATGGACTCGGCGAAGCCCCGAGCCAGCTCGACGGTTCCGGTGACGCGGCCCCAGCGGGTGCGGGTCTGCAGGGTACGGGCCAGCCGTTCGACGATGGCCAGGTCACGCTCGACGACACCGCCGATCCCGGGACGCTGGACCTTGACCACCACCTCGGCCCCGGACGGCAGCCGGCCGGCGTGCACCTGCGCCACCGACGCCGCCGCCAGCGGTTGTCGGTCCAGCTCGGCGAAAACGTCGTCGACCGGCGCGCCGAGCTCCTCCTGCAGCACGGCGTCGACCTGCGGCCATGGGACCGGCGCGGCTCGGTCGCGAAGCTGTCCGAGTTCGACCACGAATTCGGGCGGCAGCAGATCGTCCCGGGTCGACAGCACCTGGCCCAGCTTGACGAACGTGAGGCCGCCCTCGTCCAGCGCCCGGCGGATCGAGCGGGCCAGCTGGGCGCGCGACTCCGGATCGGTACGGCCCCGGCCGCGCAGGTACGGGCCGAGGCCGTGCCGAACGGCGATCGCCAAGATCCGCGAGTAGCGACGTGTGCGGGAAAGTCTGCTGCGCATACCGCGTAGCCAGACGATCGGCATGACGGACCCGCTGGGCGCCAACGCTTCGGCCACCACCAGGAAGACCATGGCCACCAGCAGCGACCCGACGATGGCCAGGAGCAGGAACCACAGCGGCGCGGCCCCGGAGCTGCCCGGCGGCACCCCGCCGACGACCGCCCGGGACAGCGGACCGGACACCCATACCGCCAGGCCGCCGGCGAGCACCAGGCGCACGATGCCGAACCGGACGCCCAGCAGGCGCCGGGCGGCGCCCGCGATGCCGACCACCATCAGCACGACCGTCAACACAATGATCAGGAAGA
>DASQDS010000446.1:0-2938 GCA_035634075.1 Pilimelia sp.
GGGCTACCCGGACGGCCCCGCGGGCTACCGGGAGGGACCCGGGGGCTACCCGGACGGCCCCGCGGGCTACCGGGAGGGACCCGGGGGTTACCGCGACGACCGGGGACCCCGGCCCGAACCGGCGTACGGCGACCGCCCGCCCGCCTACCGCGACGAACGGCCCGACCGCGGCGAACCCCGGTACCGCCAGGAGGCGCCGCCGTCCCGGGAGCCGGGTGGTTACCGCGGCGGGGAGCCCTCCTACCGGGGCGACCCGGCCGCGTTCGGCGGCGGGGAGCCGTCCTACCGCGACCCGGCCGCCTACCGCGGCGGCGAGCCGTCCTACCGCGCGGACCCCGCCGCGTACCGGACCGGCGAGCCCTCGTACCGGGACCCGGCCGTCTACCGGAGCGAGCCGTCGTACCGGGACCCGGCCGTCTACCGCGACGAGGCCGCCAGGCGCTACGGCGAGCCGCCGCGACGCTACGCGGGCCCCTACCGGCAGGAGCCGGGCGTGCCCGGCGACGGGCAGCGGGAACAGCCCCCATACCGCACCGAGCCGGGTGTCCGGGCGCTGACCGCCGGGCCGGCCTATCCGGCCGAGTCCCGGCCCGGCAGCTCGCTGACCGCGCCGGCCCGACGGGCGTCCGTGTACGACGTCGACGAGGACGAGGACGAGTTCGAGGACCTCGCGGAGCCGGGCGGGTACGTCGCCGCGATGCTGTCGACGGTCATGTGGTTCGCCGTGCCGCTGGTGTTGTGGGTCCTGTGGAGCCTGACGCTGAGCGGCCAGGCGTCCGCGACCTGCGTGGACGACGGGGGTGCGCCGTGCCCGTCGGAGCGCACGGAGGCGCTGACAACCCTGGTGGGTGGGATGCCGCGGATGGGCGCCACGCTGGTGCTGAGCATCCTCTTCGCGCTGCTCCTGCGGCGGGTGAGCAGCAGCTGGCGGTCCGCCACCGTGGGGTTTGCGGCGGCCGTCGTCGGCGGGGGCCTCGCCACCGTGGGGATCTCCGTGGTGACCGGCCAGCCCATCGGCTGACGCGGCCGCCGGGCGGGCCCGGCGGCGCTTCCCGCTACCGGAAATACGAACCGCGCGGAGCCGGCCGGTGGCCGACTCCGCGCGGGTCTGGTCCTGCCTACTTCGACCGGACGACGTCCAAGTTGATCTTTGCCGTGACCTCCGGGTGCAGCTTGACCTGCACCTGGTAGCTACCCACGGACTTGATCGTCCCGGGCAGTTCCAGTCGGCGACGGTCCAGCGCCGGCCCGCCAGCCGCCTTGACGGCGTCGGCGACCTCGGCGGAGGTGATGGAGCCGAACAGCCGCCCGCCGTCGCCGGCGCGCGCCTTCATGCTGACCTTCAGGCCTTCGAGCTGGCCGCGCACCTCCTGGGCGTGGCCCAGGTCACGGATCTCCCGGGCGGACCGCGCCCGCTTGATCAGCGTGACCTGCTTCTCCGCGCCCTTGCTCCAGGTCATCGCGAAGCCCTGCGGGAGCAGGTAGTTGCGCCCGTAGCCGTCCTTGACCTCCACGATGTCACCCGGGGAGCCGAGGCCGGACACCTCCTGAGTAAGGATGATCTTCATGTCCGCGCCTCCTCTCAGCGGGCCGTGGTGGTGTACGGCAGGAGCGCCATCTCGCGGGCGTTCTTGACCGCGCGGGCGATCTGCCGCTGCTGCTGGGAGGTCACCCCGGTGACGCGGCGGGCACGGATCTTGCCGCGGTCGGAGATGAACTTGCGCAGCAGCGCGGTGTCCTTGTAGTCGATGTAGGTGATCCCGTCCTTGTCGAGCGGGTTCACCTTCTTCTTCGGCTTGCGCAGTGCCGCAGCCTTCGCCATGTCTCGTTACTCCGTACTGGAAGATCAGAAAGGGGGCTCGTCGTCGAAGTTCCCACCGGAGCCGGAGCCGGAGCTCGAGCCGCCGGAGGAGCTGCCGGCCGGTGCGGCCGTCGCCCAGGGGTCGTCGAAGTTGTTTCCGCCGCCACCCTGGCCGCCGCCACCACCACCGCCGGAGGCACCGAACCCGCCGCCGCCGGAGCGCGACATCTTCTGCACCTTCGCCGTGGCGTACCGCAGCGACGGGCCGATCTCGTCGACCTCCAGCTCGATGACGGTGCGCTTCTCACCCTCGCGCGTCTCGTACGACCGCTGGCGCAGCCGCCCCGAGACGATCACGCGGGCGCCGCGTTGCAGCGACTCGGCGACGTTCTCCGCCGCCTGCCGCCACACCGTGCACGCCAGGAACAGCGGCTCGCCGTCCTTCCACTCGCCCGACGCCTTGTCCATGAAACGCGGCGTCGAGGCGACCCGGAACTTGGCTACCGCCGCCCCCGAGGGGGTGAAGCGCAGCTCGGGGTCATCGGTCAGATTGCCGATGACCGTGATGGTGGTATCTCCTGCCATGGCCAACTCCTCGCGCACTCACCGTTGTCTGCCGGACAGGCTGCCACAGCCCACCGACACACTCTGGGAGGCTCATCTCCGGGGGAGCCGGGCGTCGCGTCAGCGGACGTCCGGCCGGATCACCTTGGTACGCAGTACGGACTCGTTGAGCCGCAGCTGCCGATCCAGCTCCGCGACCGCGGCCGGCGTCGCCTGCAGGTCGATGACCGCGTAGATGCCCTCGCCCTTCTTGCTGATCTCGTACGAGAGGCGCCGGCGGCCCCACACGTCGAGCTTCTCCACCGAGCCACCCGCGGTCCGGATCACGTTGAGGTACGTGTCGAGGGACGGGGCGACGGTGCGCTCCTCGAGGTTGGGGTCGAGGATCACCATGACTTCGTAATGACGCAAGACGTACTCACCTCCTCTGGGCTGGCGGCCACGGTCTCTCCGTGGCAGGAGGTCCAGCGTCTGTCGGCCGCCGGGCTGAACGATCAGCGCGGCGGTGCCGAACCGAACCAGAATACTCCCGCTCACCAGGGCACCTGCCGGCGGGGGGCGGCCGCCCGACGC
>DASQDS010000447.1:0-8983 GCA_035634075.1 Pilimelia sp.
ATCCGGCGCGGCGCCGCGTCCGTACCACTGCGCGCCCCGCCCCACCCTGCTCTTGTTCACGTTCCCGGAGGTACGAGGATGCTGCCGTCCGCTCGCGCCGCCCATCCTGACACAGGCAACGCGGCGAGGTGGCGGATGCTCGACGGAGGTGCGACCGACCGCGATGATGGGCGCGTGACGAACCGACCGGCTGCCCAACGAGGGGACGCCGAGGCAGGGGCCCACCGCTCCGAGGACGCCCTGCTGCGGCTGCTCTACGAGCAGCACGCCGGCCCGCTGCTGATGTTCGTTTCCCGGCTGACCGGGGGTGATCTGCAACGGGCCGAGGATATCGTGCAGGAGACCCTGCTGCGGGCCTGGCGCAACGCGCACAAGCTCGGCGTCAACGGAGAGACCTCGCTGCGGCCCTGGCTGGTGACGGTCGCCAGGCGCATCGCCATCGACGACCACCGCAGCGGGACCGCGCGGGTCACCGAGACGTACGACCGGGACCTGGAGGCTTTCGCCGGTGGCACCGACGACACCGATCGCGTGCTGGGCATGATGACGATCGTCGACGCCCTGCGCGCGCTGAGTCCGGCGCACCGGGAGATCCTGGTCGAGACATACTTTCGTGGCCGAAGCGTGCCGGAGGCGGCGGAGGCGTTGGGGCTTCCGCTGGGCACCGCGAAGTCCCGGGTCTACTACGCGCTCCGGGCACTTCGGGTGGCGCTCGAACAGCGGGGAGTGACGCAATGAACCGGTCCGGCGCCATCCACCAGGATGTGGCGGCGTACGCGCTGGGGGTGCTCGATCCCGTCGACGCCGCCAGATTCGAGGACCACCTCGCCATCTGCGACATCTGCGCGATGGAGCTGGAGTCCCTGCTGCCGGTGTCGGCGCTGCTCGCGCAGGTCGACGGCGAAAGCTTCATCGAGATGGAGGACACCGTCCGCGAGGGGCGGATGCTCGACGAGATGGTGAACGCGGTCGCGTACGACCGCAGTCGCCGCCGCGCCCGCCGGCTCTTCGGGCTGGCCGCCGGCGTGGTCGCCTTCCTGGTGATCGGCGTGGCCTCGCTGATGGCCGGCCTCACCGTCGGCGACGCCGGCCAGCCGTCGGCGCAGCCGGCGCCATCCAACGACATCATCAAGCCGGGCGGCCCCGATGCGCCGGCCGGCCCGGGCATCGGTGGCTTCAACGACCTGCCGGGCCACCACGTGCGCAACACGGACCCCACCACGAAGGTGCAGGCGGACGTGGTGCTGCAGGACCAGGACTGGGGGACGCAGGTCTCGCTGATGCTGGCGCAGGTCCGTGGGCCGTTGACCTGCCAGCTCGTGGTGGTCGGCGCGGACGGCCTCGGCGAGGTGGTCTACACCTGGCGGGTCCCGGCGCACGGCTACGGCACGACGGACCACGGGGAGCCGCTGTTCCTGCAGGGGGCCACGGCGGTCAGCCGGGCAGACATCGACCGGTTGGAGGTGCAGTCGGTCGATGACGCGGGCCGGACGGCCCTCCTTGTGCAGGTCGAGGCATAGTCGCTAACCGATGTACCAGCCCTCCACCGCGGTTCGCGGCGGGGGGCTGGGGCTCGTTTATCGGCGGCCATTCCCGGAGGCGCCCAAAATGCGTCGGCGAAAAACCCACACGCGCCATTCGGGGATCGGTTCGATCGGCCTCCAGTGAAATTCTGCATCCATGATCGTTAAACCGTAGTATCCCGGCCCCCGTACTCCCTGGCGAACCGCACCCGGGCGCCGCGCCGCGCCGCATCAAGCGATAAGCGAACCGCTCGCCAGGAGCCTCAGGAGGACCTGTGTTACGCGAAAGACGAACCGCCGCACTCGCCGGTGGCCTGGCGGCCGCCCTCGCCGCACTCACTCTCTCGGCCTGTGCGCCCGTGGGAGTGGAAGACGGCGGCTACGGCAACGACCCGGTCAGCAACAACGAGCCCGCCGCGGCCGCGCCGGCTGCCCCCGCCGCCGCGGCCGCGGCGCCCACCCCGGACCCGTCGACCGACGCGCAGGGCGACCAGGCCACCAAGGAGATCGCGCCGGAGGACCTCACGCAGGAGCTGGTCGCCAAGTCGGTGGCCCGGATGGGTCGGGTGGTGACGGACCAGGACGGCTGGACCCTCTACCGCTTCGACAACGACACCGCGGACCCGCCGCAGAGCAACTGCAACGACAAGTGCGAGAAGGTCTGGCCCCCGGCCTACACGGACGGCAACCCGGTCGTCGAGGGCGTCGACGAGTCCCTGGTCGGCACCGTGACCCGCGCCGACGGCACCCGCCAGCTGACCATCGACGGCTGGGCGGTGTACCGCTACGCCGGTGACAAGAAGCCCGGCCAGTGGAAGGGCCAGGGCGTGGGCGGCACCTGGTACGTGGTCGACCCCGATGGCAAGAAGAACAAGAGCTGCCTGCCCGAGACCCCGCCGAAGGCGTACGAACCGCCGGACGACGGCGGCCAGGACGACGGCGGCAAGGACGACGGCGGCAACGACGACGGTGGCAAGGACGACGGCGGCAAGGACGGCGGCGACGACTACTCCGGTGGTGGCGGCGGCGACTCCGGCGGCGACGGATACACCTACTGAGCGGAACTGCCCGCGACGCGGCGGCCGGTCGTAGCCCACGGGGCACGACCGGCCGCACCGTCTCCCGGGCCCCCGCCGGGCACCAGCCGGCGGCCGGGGGGCGGCGCGGTGCGGCCCGGCGACAGCATGGCCCGGGTCAGCTCGGTGTAACGCTGGGGCGCGTTCACCGCCACCAGGCCGACCAGCTCGCCGCCCCGGACGTAGCTGGTCAGCAGCCCGGACCGGGCGGCGTCCCGGCGACCGGGCCGCGTCGGGGTGACCAGCAGCTCGGCGTCGGTCGGCAGCTCGCCCGCGACCTGGATCCGCAGGCCGAACTGGTCGGACCAGAAGCGGGGGAGCAGGGTGACCGGTGCCGGCCAGCCGGCGTTGGTCAGCAGCGTCCGGGCGGCCGCCCGGCCCTGCTCGATCGCGGAGATCCACTGCCCGGCCCGCCGGGGCACGGCGCTGTAGCGCAGGTTGGGCCACCGGGCGACAGTGCCGGCGGCGACGACGTCGTCGAGGCCCACGACCCGCAGGTACTCGTCGCACAGGATCCCGTCGGAGGCGTCCACCCCGGCGGAGGCCAGCCAGCCGGCATCGGGCCGCTCGCCGGCCGTCGCGATCACGACGTCGGCCGCGATCTCCTCCCCGTCGTTCAGGACGACCAGCCAGCCGCGCCGGCGGCGCCGGACGGCCTGGACCCGCCGGCCGAGGCGCAGCTGCACGCCGTACCGGTGGATCTCCTCGGTGAGCAGGACGCCGGTGAACGCGCCGATGGCCCGGGTCATCACCTGCGGGTTGGAGTCGACCAGCACGCATTCGCGGGCCAGCGAGCGGACCGCGGAGGCGGCCTCGCAGCCGGTGAGCCCCGCGCCGATCACGACCACCCGGCGGGCGTCGCGCAGCTCCCGCCGCAGGGCCCAGGCGTCGGCGAGGGTGTGCAGGCCGCGCAGGCCGGGCTCGCCCACCCGCCACTGCGGCGGGGTGCTGGGGTGGCCGCCGGTGGCGAGGACGAGCCCGTCGTACGGCACGTCCTCGCCGGTGTCGGTGTAGAGCACCCGGCGGACCGGGTCCAGCTCGACGGCCCGGCGGCCGAGCAGCCACCGCGCGTCCCCGCACGCGTCCACGGGCAGCCGCACGTCCGCGGGCCGCAGCTTCCCGGTGAGCAGGCCCTTGGAGCAGGACGGCCGGTCGTACGGCGGCACCGCCTCGTCGCCCAGCATCGTCAGCTCGCCGCCGAACCCACCGCGGCGCAGCTCCTCGGCCGCGGCGAGGCCGGCGCGGCCGGCCCCTACGACGACGATCCGGCCGTAGCGGCCGCGCTGGCGGGGCGCGATCGGGGCGGCGCGGGCGGCGGGGCTCAAAGCGCGCGCGGTCCGTGCCATGGGAAGAACGTACGGGAGCCGACGGACGCCCGCCAGGCCCGCGGTTCCGCCAACTTCCGCGATGACGGTCACCGATCGAACACAAAGCGTTTATCGCTCATTTCCTTATGGCCGGGCCCCGCCCGCGAGTAGTGTCTCCCCACGGCTCCGCACTGACGCCCCAGCGCTGCCGGTATACGCAGTCTGAGGAATTCGTCACACCGTTGAACCGTTCGCGTCGGCCACTCGGCCGATGTCCTCCGGATCAGCCCGGGCCGCATAAATCTGCCTCAAGTTTCCTTGTTCCAGTCCTATTGAGGATGCGGTTGACCCTCCCGTAAAACGCTTCTACGGTTCGTTAATCCGAACGGGCAACGTCCTCGTATCAACCTGCGGAGGTGGCTCATGACTTCGCGCCGGTACGGCATGGTGGCGCTTATCGCGCCGCTCGGCCTCGCGGCGGCGGCGGGCGTCGTCGCCAGCATGGCGTTGGGGACCGCGGCGGCCGCGGCGCCGCGCGTGGCGCCGGCTGTCAACGCCCCCGCGCCCGGGCAACCCGGCCAGCTGCAACCCGGCTGGACCAACACCGAATGGGGGCCGCTCGGCCCGGCCGACCGCGACCTGCTGGTCAAGGTGCGGCTGGCGGGGCTGTGGGAGATGCCCGCGGGCGAGCTGGCACAGGAGCGCGCCGCCAGCGACCGGGTCAAGGTGGTGGGCCGCACCATCGCGTCGCAGCACGCCGCCCTGGACGAGCAGGTGGTCAAGGCCGCGGCCCAGCTTCAGGTGCCGTTGCCCGACGTGCCGAACGGCGACCAGCAGAGCTGGCTCGCCCAACTGGCCGCCGTGCGGGGTGACGCGTTCGACCGGACGTACGCGAACCTCCTGCGCGCCGCCCACGGCAAGGTCTTCTCCGTCATCGCGGGCGTGCGGGCCGGTACGCGCAACGAGATGGTCCGCTCGTTCGCCGAGACGGCGAACAAGGCGGTGATGACGCACATGCAGTTGCTGGAAAGCACCAGCTTCGTCAGCTACACCGACCTGCCCGCGCCGCCCAACCCGCCGGCCGCGGGAGTGCAGAACGCTGCGGCGGCCGCCGCGCAGACGTCAGCGGTGCGGTTCGGCACCCCGGTCGATCCGGCGATCATCTGGCTCGTCCTGGCCGTCGCGCTGATCGCGGGCACGGCCACAACCGCCAGGGTCATCCGGCCCCGCTAGCTACACCCCTCGAAGGAAAGGTGCTCCCCGTGTACAGCAGAGAGTCGCGGCGCACGACCGCCGCGCCCGCGCCGAGACGCGGCCGGCGTGTGCTCGCCGCGCTCGTCGTCCTGGTCGTCATCGGAGGTATCACGGCGGTGACCCAGGTGTCCAACGCCGGTGTGCGCACCCGCAACCGCGTCGAGGCGTGCCAGCCGAACGCGAGCAACGGTGGGCAGACCCCGCAGGCGCAGCAGCAACAGCAGCAGCAGCGGCGGTTCCCGTTCCTGCGTAACCGGCGCAGCCAGCAGCCGTGCGCCCCCACCGGCGGCAACAACAACACCGGCGGGAACAACACCGGGGGGAACAACACCGGGAACAACACCGGGGGGAACAACACCGGTGGCAACGACAACGGCGGGAACAACAACGGCGGCGGGCAGGTGCCCGGGCCGGCGGACAACAACGGCCTGGACGTGATCGGGCGGGACTGCTCGGACTCGCGCCTGCAGGGTCACGACGGCTTCCAGAACGCCCCGCGGTGCGTCTCCACCGCCGGGGGCGAGGTGGCCGCCGAGGACCGGAGCCCGTCGCTGCTCATCACGGAGGCGCCCGGGCGGGTGCAGGTGAACGAGGGGTTCACGATCCGCGTCAGCACCCGCAACCTGGTGCGCGACAGGTTCCTGGGGGCCGCGGCGGGCGGCTATTACCTCGAGGCGTCGTTCCTGAACGACCAGGGCCTGCAACGCGGCCACTTCCACACGGCGTGCCGCATGCTGGAGAACACGGACGAGGCCCCCGACGCGGCGCCCGTACCGGCGTTCTTCAAGGCCACCGAGGACGGCGGCGGGGGGCAGCAGCCGGACAGCGTCGACGTCCAGGTCACCGGCCTGCCGAACGAGGGCCTCGCGCAGTGCGCGGTCTGGGCCGGCGACGGCTCGCACCGGACCCCGATGATGCAGCGGGCGAACCAGACGCCGGCGTTCGACGTGGTCCGCATCGAGGTGACCAACTAAGCGCTTCCAGGGGTGGGAGTAAGTGGCCGTCGGGCCGGCGCGGGTGGGCGCCGGTCCGACGGCCACACAATGCTGTCAGTCGTCGGCCGCCGACGTCGCGGTGGTGGTGGCGTCGCTCGTGGTGCGCCCGTCCACCGGTGTGCTCATGCCGCCGCTGGTGGCGTCGCCCGTCGTGGTCGGCGCGACCTTCCCCTCACCCTGCGGCGTGGCGTGCTCCCGCAGCGCCGGCGCCACGCTGGCCGGGCCGGCGTTGCCGCCCGTCGTGGTCATCATGCCGGGCGTCCGGGTCGGGCCGCCGTTGCGCAGCTCCTCCGGGTCCACCCGCACCTGGGCCGGGTCGTGCAGGTCCCGGTCCTTCGCCTCGCGCACCGGGTCCGCGGGTGGCGTGGTCGCCTCGTCCACGGCGCCTTCACCGTACGCGCCGTGGCCGATCGGGTCATCGAGTCGGGCGTCAGTCATGCCGGCTCCTTTCGCTCGGTCGTGGGCCTGGGCCCACCGGGACTCCTGCCCGCCCGGACCGGGGCGAAACGCGCCGCCGTCCGCCCCGTCAGGCGATGCAGAACTCGTTGCCCTCGGGGTCGGCCACGGTGATCCAGCGGTACGGGCCCTGCTGCCCCCGGTGCAGGAAGGTGGCGCCCGCCGCCACCAGACGCGCCAGCTCCTCCTCGTGCGCGTCCTCGCCCACCCGGATGTCGAGGTGCACGCGGTTCTTCCCCGCCTTGGCCTCCGGCACCTGCTGGAACAGCACGCGCGGGGCGGTGCCGCCGGGGTGCCGGATGGCCGCGCCGGACCGCCACACGAGCTGGCCGTTGTGGGTGGTGGTGTCGGCCTCGCTGGCGTACCCCTTGGCGAGCATGTCGCGGATGAAGCTCTCGTCGGACGGCTCCACCTCCCACCGCAGGGCCGCGGCCCACCAGTCGGCGAGCGCGTGCGGGTCGGCCGAGTCGATCGTCACCTGGAAGTCGTATGCCATGCGGCGGATGTTAGTGCCGGCCGCCGACGCCGGGCGGCAGGCGGCAGGATGGACCCATGACGCTCTCACTGCCGATCGACGCGGAGGCCGGCAAACTCCTCCAGCGCAGTCCACTGGCGCTGCTGATCGCCATGATCCTCGACCAGCAGGTCCCGCTGGAGAAGGCGTTCTCCGCGCCCTACGACCTCGTCCAGCGGCTGGGGCACGAGCCCGACGCCGACGAGCTGGCCGGCTACGACGCCGACGCGCTGGCCGCGGTGTTCGCGGAGCGCCCGGCGCTGCACCGGTTCCCCAAGGCGATGGCGGCCAGGGTTCAGGAGGCGTGCCGGATCCTGGTGGACCGATACGACGGCGACGCCGCGAAGCTCTGGACGGGCGCGGCCGACGGCCGGGAGGCGCTGGCGCGGATCGCGGAGCTGCCCGGCTTCGGGAAGGTGAAGGCGAAGATCTTCCTCGCCCTGCTCGGCAAGCGGTTCGGCGTGCAACCGCCGGGCTGGCGGGAGGCGGCGGGCGAGTTCGGCGCGGAGGGCGCGTTCGTGTCTGTCGCCGACATCACCGACGGCGAGTCGCTGCTGCGCGTCCGCGAGCACAAACAGCAGATGAAGGCCGCCGCGAAGGCAACGAAGGCAACGAAGGCGTAGCGGCCCGGTGTGGCGGCCGGCGCCGCCGGGCTCGGGGCGGCGGTCAGGCCGCCGTCCGGCTCGGGGTGGCGGTCAGGCCGCCGTCTGGCGCTGGACCGCCAGCGCGGCGATCGCCCGGCGGACGTCGGCCAGCGACACCGTCGTGGAGTCGTCCAGCTCGGCGAGCCCCGCCTCGATCCACTGGCGCATCAGCGTCGTGACGCCGAGCCCGCGGGCGTCGGCCGCCGACCGCACCCGCTCGTACGTGGCCAACGGCAACCGGACGGAGCGGCTGACCATCGGCTCGTCCGAATCGGGTGCCGGCAGCTCGGCGGCGCGCCCCTCGCTGATCAGGTCGGCGAGCTCGTCACCGCCGGAGTGGAAGTGCTTGATCGCGTCGTTCCTGTGCATCACGGGCCTCCTCGTCGCCACCGCGGCGGGCCAGGGCGCTGGGCCAGGGCCTCGTCGTACCTCTTGGACTCGATGTCGGTCAGGTCGCGGGCGGACAGCACTTCCCAGTCGTTGTCCGCGTGGTCGGCCTCGGCGAGCAGGACCGCCAGCCGCCGGCCCCGACGGGCGGCCGCATACACGACCATCACGTCGTCGCCGAGGTGCCGGATGACCCGGTGCGCGCTGTGCAGGGCCTCCCAGACCTCGGCCGGGCTCACGTCGTAGACCCGCAGATTGTCCAGGCCCTCATCGGTGAAGCTGAACCTGCTGGCCACGGCGCAGAGCGTACCACGTTCGTAACACGGCCAGCCAGGTGTATCCGTGGCGGTCGCCCGGGCCGAAGTGCAAGGATGGGCGAGGCGACGAGGGGGACCGGGTGAGACACGAGCCGTATCGGCCGATCTTGATCACGGATGCCAGGCAGAGCCAGGACGACCAGCTCCGCTCCCGCAAGCTCCGGTACACGGTGATGATGGGGGTCCGGGTCGGCTGCCTGATCCTCGGCGGGGCGCTGGTCGCCGTCGACGCCCCGTTGCTGGCGGTGTGGTTGCCGGTCTGCGCGGTCGGCATGGTGCTCATCCCGTGGCTCGCCGTGCTGATCGCCAACGACCGGCCGCCGAAGGACGAGCACCGGCTGATGAGCCGATTCAGCGCGCGCCGGACGGAGGAGATCCCGCCGCGGGCGCTGCCCGCCGAGCCGGCCGCGCACCGCGTGATCGACGGCGAGCCGTAGCGGCGCCTCAGCGACGGGGCGGTCGGCCGCCCGGCTGGCCCTCGGCGCGCGCGCCGAGCCGCGCGCCGACGCT
>DASQDS010000448.1:0-6965 GCA_035634075.1 Pilimelia sp.
CCGGGGCCGCGCAGGCGGGTAGCCCCGGGCCGGCGGCCGGCGCCGCGGGGGGCGCGCCGGGCGGGTTGTCCGGTCCCACGGCGAGGGGGACGGCGAGCAGACCCGCCAGCGCGAGCCGGCGCAGCGCCGTCGCAGTGCCCACCCGCACCCCTCCCGCCGCCTCGCCCGCCGTCGCCCGAGCCCGGGCCGTCGCCGGTGCGGGTGCCATCGCCAGTTCGCCTGCCATCGGTGGGACAAACTCGCCCAAGGCCTCCATGGTGACGCCACCCACCCGGGCGGATCATGCGTTTCGGCAGAGCGGTGCGGGAGACTTGTCGGCATGGCGCCCCGCGGATTCCCGTACCCCGATCTCCCGGCGTTCCTGAAGGCCCTCGAGCGGGCCGGCGAGTTGCGCCGCGTGGGCGTGCCGGTGGACCCGACGCTGGAGATCAGCGAGGTGGTCACGCGCACCGTCCGGGCCGGCGGGCCCGCGCTGCTGTTCGAGCGGCCGACCCGGGGCGACATGCCGGTGGCGATCAACCTGTTCGGCACCGAGCGGCGCACCGCGATGGCCCTCGGCGTGGACGATCTCAACGAGATCGGCGACCGGATCGGGGCGCTGGTCAAGCCGGAGCTGCCGGTCGGTTGGTCGGGCATCCGCGAGGGCCTCGGCAAGGTGCTGCAGCTCAAGTCCGTCCCGCCCCGGAAGGTGAAGGCGGCCCCCTGCCAGGACGTCGTCTACCGCGGCGCCGAGGTCGACCTGAACCGGCTGCCGGGCCTGCAGGTCTGGCCCGGCGACGGCGGCATCTTCCACAACTACGGGCTCACCCACACCAAGCACCCGGAGACCGGCAAGCGCAACCTCGGGCTCTACCGCCTCCAGCAGCACAGCCGCAACACGCTCGGGATGCACTGGCAGATCCACAAGGACTCGACGGCCCACCACGCCGTCGCGGAGCGGCTCGGCGAGCGGTTGCCGGTGGCCGTGGCGATCGGCTGCGACCCCGTGGTGTCGTACGCGGCCTCCGCGCCGCTGCCGGGCGACATCGACGAGTACCTGTTCGCCGGCTTCCTGCGCGGCGAGCGGGTGGAGATGGTGGACTGCCTCACCGTGCCGCTGCAGGTGCCCGCGCACGCGCAGATCGTGCTGGAGGGTCACCTGGAGCCGGGCGAGCGGCTGCCCGAGGGCCCGTTCGGGGACCACACCGGCTTCTACACGCCGGTCGAGCCGTTCCCGGTGCTGCACATCGAGTGCATGACGATGCGCCGGGAGCCGATCTACCACTCGATCATCACGTCGCAGCCGCCGCAGGAGGACCACGGCCTCGGCAAGGCCACGGAGCGGATCTTCCTGCCGCTGCTCCGCCTGCTGATCCCCGACATCATCGACTACGACCTGCCGGCGGCCGGGGTCTTCCACAACTGCGTGATCGTCTCGATCCGCAAGCGCTACCCGAAGCACGCCCAGAAGGTCATGAACGCCGTCTGGGGCGCCCACCTGCTCTCGCTGTCGAAGCTGATCGTGGTCGTGGACGACGACTGCGACGTGCACGACTACGGGGAGGTGGCCTTCCGGGCGTTCGGCAACGTGGACTACGCCCGGGACCTGCTGCTGACCGAGGGCCCGGTGGACCACCTGGACCACGCGTCGTACCAGCAGTTCTGGGGCGGCAAGGCCGGCGTGGACGCGACCCGCAAGCTGCCCACGGAGGGCTACACCCGGGGCTGGCCGGCGGCCATGACCATGACCGACGAGGTGGTCGCCCTGGTGGACAAGCGCTGGAAGGAGTACGGGATCCGGTGACCGTCACCGCGCCGCGCCCCGGGCGGGTCCGGGCGTTCCTCAAGCTCGTCGCGATCGAGCACTCCGTCTTCGCGCTGCCGTTCGCGTACCTCTCCGCGCTGACCGCCATGCACGCTCACGGGGGCCGGGTGCGCTGGGGCGACCTGGTGCTGATCACGGTGGCGATGGTGGGCGGTCGCACCTTCGCCATGGCGGCGAACCGCATCATCGACCGGCACATCGACGCCCGCAATCCGCGGACGGCCGGGCGCGAGCTGGTGACCGGGGCGGTGAGCGTCCGCACCGCGTGGACCGGTGCGGCCGTCGGCCTGGCCGCCCTCGTCGGTGCCGCCGCCGCGCTCAACCCGCTGTGCCTGCTGCTCGCGCCGCTGGCCGTGCTGCCGCTGGTGGTCTACCCGTACGGCAAGCGGTTCACCGACTGGCCGCACGCCATCCTGGCGCTGGCGCAGGCCGTCGCGCCGGTGGGCGCCTGGGTGGCGGTCACCGGGACGTTCGCCGGGTCGGGGCCGGCGTGGGTCCTCGCCGCGGCGGTCGGCCTGTGGATCGGCGGGTTCGACCTGATCTACGCGTGCCAGGACGCCGAGGTGGACCGGGCGATCGGGGTGCGCAGCGTGCCGGCCCGCCACGGCGTGGCGTGGGCGCTGCGGGCCTCGACCGTCGCCCACGCCGCCACGTTCGTGCTCTTCGCCTGGTACGGCGCGCTGGTCGGCTTCGGCTGGCCGTGGTGGCTGGGCCTGGCGGTGACGGCCGTCGCGTTCGCGTACCAGCACGTCGTCGTCACCCCGACGGACCTGTCCCGGGTGAACCGCGCGTTCTTCACCGCCAACGGATTCGTGGGCATCGCGCTGTTCGTCTTCGCCGTGCTGGACCTGGTGGCCCGGCTGGGCCTGCGCGGCTGACCGCCCGCCCGCGCCCGGCTCACGCGGCGTACTCGCCGGCCGGAGCGGTGTAGGCGTTCGCGTAGAGCGCGGCCTGGAAGGCCACGAACCGCTTGACCACCGCCGCCGGCCGGGGGTCGCCGAGCCGGTCGGTGAGGGCGGCGAGCCCCTCCGCCAGCCGCTCGGCGTGCAGCTCGTACAGCCGCGCGAAGTAGTGCAGGTCGGCCTCCAGGGCGGCGACCGCTTCGGCCGGCCCGACTGCGCGCCGGGCGGCGTACAGGCAGACGTTGAATTCGCCGTGCCGCAGGTCCTTGGCGAGGCGGGTGACGGCCGGCCCGGCGAGGGCCGCGCCGAGCGCGGCCGGGATGCTGCGCGCGTCGCCGGCAGTGGCGAGGGCGGCCCGCCGCTCGTCGCGGGTCATCGCCAGCACCGCCGGGCCGGCGTCGTTGAGCAGCCGGGCCAGCAGCGCGGCGTCGTAGAACGCCTCCGCCAGCGTCCCGTCGGCCAGCACCGCACCGGGCAGCGGCCGGTGGTCGTCCACCAGGACGGCGACGCAGTAGGTGAGGGTGGGCACGACCAGCGCCGAGTGCGCGCCGACGGCGGCCAGTTCCACCCGCGACAGGTGCCGGCGGGACAGCGTGCGGGTGACCGCCCGGTAGCGCTCCAGCAGGCCGTCGCGCAGCAGCGGGGCCAGCACGGTGCCGTCCAGGCCGGCGGCCGTGTCGGCGCACGCCTCGATGTTCGCGACGAGCGCCGGCCAGAGGTCGCGCTCCACCGCCTCGGCCGGCGGTCCGCCCGGCACCGACGCGGCGAGGGCGCGGTGCGCGCGGCCGGTGAGGCTCTGGTCGAACACGGACAGCCGCGCCGCCCGCCGCCGCTCGGGCCCGAGCAGCACCTCGGCCTTCCGCCCGGCGCCGCGCAGGCGGACGTCCATCGCGGCGTTGAAGGACCGGACCAGCTGGCGGCGCGCCGGGGCGCCGCGGTCCGTTTCCGGCGCCGGATGGAAGAGGCCGAACTCCAGGTTGTCAGAGATGATCTCGTACGTCTGGTAGACCGCGATCCGGGCGAGCCGGGCGCTGACCTTCTCCGCCACAGCGTCCTCGACCAGGCCGTCCGCGAGGCCGGCGTAGAGGTTGACCAGCTGCGTCACCCCGGTGGCCCGCAGGAAGTCCGGGTGCGCCGGCTGGGCCGGGTCGAGCCCCCAGCGGAAGTACCGCCGCAGCGGCCCGGGCGGGAGGTGATGCCGGACGCTGTGCCGCAGCGCGTCCACGACAGCGGCGCGTAGGGTCGGTCCCACGTCGGTGCATCCCACGGTCGGCAACGTAACCGACGTGCCCCGGTGCCCGTGACCCCTATCCTGCTCGATGATCCGCCATGCTGGAGTTGGCACAGGGGGTGGTGGCAGGGTGGGCACGCGCAGGCCGTGGGTGGTCGGGGTTTCCGGCGCATCGGGTACGCCGTACGCGGCGGCGGTGCTGCGGGCGCTGCTGGACGCCGGGGACCCGGTGGACCTGGTGGTGTCCCGGGCGGCCCGGCTGACCCTGCTCGACGAGACCGGCGCGCCGATGCGGGACGCGCACTGGCGCGAGGATCTGGGCCGCTGGCTCGCCCGGCCGCTCGCCGACGCCGACGTGGTGCACTGGCCGGCCGGCGACCTCGCCGCCGGGCCGAGCAGCGGTTCCTATCCCGCTCGCGGCATGGTCGTCGTGCCGGCGAGCACGGCGGCCTGCGCGGGGATCGCCATCGGCCTGTCCAAGGATCTGCTCCAGCGGGCGGCGGAGGTGAACCTCAAGGAGGGCCGGCCGGTGGTGGTGGTCCCCCGGGAGACACCCGTGACCCGCAGCCACCTCGTGCACCTGCTGGCGCTGCACGACGCCGGGGCGGTGGTGCTGCCGGCGAGCCCGGGGTTCTACGGAGCCGGCGCCGGCGCGTCGGCACAGCAGCTCGTGGACTTCGTCGCCGGCAAGGTGCTGGACGCGATCGGCGTGCGGCACTCCCTCTTCCGGCGCTGGACCGGGGAGCTGGGGGCGGCCGCCGGATGAGTTCGTGGGGCGGGTGTGCCCCGGGGGGCTGGTGTGCCCCGCGGGGCCGAAAGCGGCCTCAGCGCGGCTGGTTGCCGATGCCGGGCTGCCCGTACTGGCCGGGGTAGCCCGCTTGACCCGGTGGCGGCCGACCCTGATCGACCTGGCCACCGCCGACCTCGCCGATTTCGTCGAAGTCGGCCTCGCCCTCCAGCAGCGCCCGGACTTCCGACTCGCGGAACCGGCGATGCCCGCCAGGGGTGCGAATGCTTCCGATGCGACCGGCCGCGGCCCAGCGCGTGACGGTCTTGGGGTCGACGCGGAACAACGCGGCCACCTCGCCCGGCGTCAACAGACGATCTCCCGTGTCCACGATCCCCTCCTCGCGTCGACAGAGCCCCCGCGGCCTCTAGGCGATCGTTACTTCGGCAGCCACGGCCCTCCTATTAGGGATGTACGCCCATTAGAGCACCGTGCGTGCGCAGTGTCCGAAGAAATCGGAAAAGGCCCGGGTTGTGAGGTTACTGAGTAAGATCATGCCGCCCACCAGCGGGGGTACTCCGGCACCGCTAGGGTCTAGACACCGTGGACCACATCGATCGTGCGCTCATCGAGCTGCTGCGCGGCAACGCCCGCCTGTCCTTTGCGGAGCTGGCCCGCCAGGTTGGCCTGTCCGCCCCCGCCGTGCACGAGCGGGTGGGCAAGCTGGAGTCCACCGGGGTCATCCGGGCGTACCGCGCGGACGTCGACCCCGCGGCCATCGGCCTGGGCGTCACCGCCATCATCGGCGTCGTGCAGGAAGCCGGCCGGGAGAGCGATGACGTGATGGACCGGCTGCGGGCCCAGCCCGAGATCGAGAGCTGCTATTTCATGGCGGGCGAGGAGTCCTTCCTCCTCACCGCCCGGGTCGGCACGATTGGCGAGCTGGAGCACCTCGTCGTCCGGCTCAACCGGATCCCGGGGATCGCCTCGACCCGCACGGCGATCGCCCTGTCGACGAAATGGGAGGCCCGCCCCCAGTCCGCCCGGTAGAGCCGCGGGGTCACATTGATGCCCCTGCGCCGCATCACTTGCCGCTAACGTCCGACAGAATGAGCGGTCATGGGCCGGGCGGTGGGCATTCTGGCAGCCGCGCTGGTCATAGGGGCATTCACCGACGGGTTGCTCCTCGGGCCTCCCCGTGGGCGGACCCGCACCGTCCGCTCCGTCGCCGGTGGCACCAAGTGCTGCTGGCTCGGCAATGCCGGACCCGCCGGAACTCGGCCCGACGGCGGTGCGGTGCTCAACGCCGACGGCATTCCACCGGCACCATCCGGCTGCGCATTATTGGTTCGGGAAGCGCCGTCCACGGCTATCGTGACGCATTCTCGCATGAGCTTCAACGTGCCGGCCGCCCCCGCGGCCTAAAGGCGACGGGTAAACAAGCCTGGTGCCGGTTGTGGGGGCAGCCGCGCCCTCCGAGCCTCGAAGCCGTTGTCAGCCTCGGCGGGCGCCGTGCCGGTCGGCCAGGCCCGGGTACCGCTCGACGTAGCCCTCGCCATCCAGCGCGATGTCCGCCGTGAAGCCCTCCGACGCGAACCGCACCGCGCCGTTGCCGAGCGTCGTGTACAGCTGTCTGGCGCGGACGACCGCCAGCGACGGCACCAGCACCCACGCGACGGCGATCTCGTGCTCGGTGCCGGCTGGGGCGTTGGCGATCCCCAGCCGGCGCACCGGCAACGTGTTGAACAGTGGCGAGGCGCTGAGGTCGACGTCGAGGACGTCGGCCAGCGCGTCCGGGTCCTCGGCGCCCGGCAGCCCCGCCCGTGCCTGCCCTGCCGCGGTCAGCGCCGCGTCGAGGTCGCCCTGCTCCGCAGTGGTGACCCGCCAGCGGCCGGCGGCCCGCTCCAGCCGGGCCGTCCGCAGCCAGCCGGCGCCCTCCGCACTCACGTCGAACCGGACCGTGGCCCACGCCTCGTCCGTCACCAGCTCGTAGCGGCAGGTGAACGGCACCGGGTCGGCCGCGACGGCCGCCCCGCGCGCGTAGAGCCCGCGCCGGTCGTCCAGCAGCGCGTGGTCGGTCCCGATGGTGTCCACCCGGTGCCACAGAAACGACCTCGGCAGACTGGTCATGCCCGGCACGTGACCGAACGCCGGCCTCCGTCGCCCGGTGCCCCGCGCCGCCGTCGTGGTCCCGCGTCGGCCGGACGAGGTGGTCCCGCTGGCCACGGGCGTCCCGCTGGCCACGACTGTCCCGGGCTTCCCGGGACGCGGGTCGGGCTCGGTCGGGCCGCTCGCTGCGCG
>DASQDS010000449.1:0-5871 GCA_035634075.1 Pilimelia sp.
GCACGCAGCGCCGCCGTCTCGGTGCGGCGGTGCCGGCGCAACAGGTTGGTGGCGATGCCGAAGAGCCACGCCACCGGCTCGCCCCGGGTGGGGTCGAACCGGTCGCGTCCCTCGTACGCGATCAGGAACGTCTCCGCCACGACGTCCTCGGCCAGGTGTTCCCCGACCCTGCGGGTGCAGTAGCGGAGCAGGTCACGTGCGTACCGGTCGTAGAGGCCGGCCAGGTCCGCCAGATCCGGTACGCCGGCCGGCGCGGTGCGGGACGTCATACCCATCCTTGCCATCCGGGCCGCACGTGTTCCCGGCGCCGGGCCCCACCCCGCTACCGTCGCGGTGTGCAGGAGATCGAAAAGGTAGCCGAGGCCTTCCGTACGGCCCGGGGGTTCCGAAGCTCCCCGCTCTACCAGCGGCTGCTCCGGGTGGTGGCGGAGGACGCGGCGCTGGTAGCCCTGGCCGCGCACACGCGGCACGGCCAGCAGCCGACGTTCGCCCTCTTCGGCGCCGTCCATCACCTCCTGCTGACCGGCGCCCACGATCCATTGGCCAATTACTACCCCTCGATCGTCGGCGGCCGGGCCCGGCCGGTCGACGCGGGCGCCGGCGCGGCCTTCGCGCGGTTCTGCGCCGCCCACGCCACGGCCGTCGCGTCGATCCTCCGCACGCGGCTCGTGCAGACCAACCACGTCCAGCGGGCGCTGGTCCTGCGGCTCGGGCTCGCGCTCGTGCGGCGTGCGACAGCGGCGCCGGTGTGTGTCGTCGAGGTCGGCTGCAGCGCCGGGCTGAACCTGCGGGCGGACCGCTACGCCTTCACCGTGGGCGACGCCACGGCCGGGGACCCCGCCTCCCCGGTCCACATCCGCACCGACGTTCCCCGCGCCGGCCTGCTGCCCGAGCTGGACCCGGTGCCGCGGATCGCGGACGTGGTCGGTATCGACCTCGACCCGCCCGACCTCACCGACGACCACGACCGGGCCTGGCTGCGCGCCCTCGTCTGGCCGGAGAACACCCACCAGGCAGCGCAGCTCGAGGCCGCGCTGGGCGTGGTCGCGGCCGACCCACCCCCGGTCCTACGCGGCGACGTCGTCGAGGTCGGCCGCGGCGTCGCCGCCGTCCTGCCCCGCGGCCTACCGCGGCTCGTCGTACACACGGCGGTGCGGATGCACGTCGCCGTGGAGCGGCGGCCCGCCTTCGACGCCGCCGTCGCGGCGTTCGGCGCCGGCGGTCCGCTCCTGCACCTGGCCATGGAGGACGACCAGTGCACCGCACCCTCCGGCCGTCCCGGCGTCGGGCTGACCGCCACCGACGCGGCGGGCAGCCGGACCGTCGCCGTCGCCGACGGCCACCTGGCCTGGCTGGAGCCGTTGCCGGCGATGGCCGAGGTGCGGCTAGACCGAGGCTTGTGAGCAGGCCCTAGCGGAAGTGGTCCCAGCCCGCCGGGCCGTCCCGGTACGGCCGGCCGTCGACGGTCACGCCGGAGCCATGGCAGGCGCTGCCGATCACCCGCCACGACTCGGGCAGGTCCGCGCCGGCCGGGAACGTCGCCACCAGCGGGTGGTCGTCCCCGCCGGTCAGGATCCAGGCGTACGGGTCGACGCCGAGCGCGCTGGCCGCGTCGCGCATCTGGTCCGGCACCTCGAACGCGTCGCGCCGCACGTCGATGCCCACGCCGCTGGCCGTCGCGAGGTGCCCGAGGTCGGCGACCAACCCGTCCGAAATGTCGATCATGGCGGTGGCCCCGAGCTGGGCGGCCTCCGGGCCGGCCACGTACCGGACGCGCGGCCGCCGGTACGCCTCGACGAGCACCTTCGGCGTCCGGAAGCCGCGGGACAGCACGGTGTACCCGGCCGCCGCGTAGCCGATCCGGCCCGCCATGGCCAGCACATCGCCGGGTCGGGCGCCGGAGCGCAGCACCGGGTGCCGGCCGCCGAGGTCCCCGAGGGCCGTCACCGCGATCGTCATGGTCGGGCTGCTGGACATGTCCCCGCCGACCACGCAGGCGCCCACCAGGGCGGACTCCGCGGCCAGCCCGTCGGCGAGCTCCTCGGCCCACTGCGCGTCCAGGCCGGGCGGCACGCACAGCGCGACCAGCAGGGCGGTGGGCGTCGCGCCCATGGCGGCGATGTCCGCGAGGTTCGCGGCGGCGGCGCGGTGCCCCACGTCCGTCGCCGACGACCAGTCCCGCCGGAAGTGCCGCCCCTCGACGAGCACGTCGGTGGACGCCACCACGCGGCCGTCGGGCGCCGCCACCACGGCCCCGTCATCCCCGGGGCCGACCAGAACGGTCGGGCCGGTCGGCAGCCGGGCCGTCACCCGCTCGATCAAGCCGAACTCGCCGGCGCGGGCCACGCTCATCGCCCGCCACCCGCGGCGTTTCTCCGTTGCATCGAAGCCTCCCGTGATCACAACGCCTGGACCGGCGGACCGTCACGTCGTACCGAGATCCCTACCCCCGGTCACCTGCTCGGTACGGTAGTTTCACGGGCGAGCCGCCGGCGGCGGCGGAACAGGAGTCCTGTCGTGGTCCAGGCGTACATCCTCATCCAGACCGAGGTAGGAAAGGCGCGTGACGTGGCCGCGGCGATCGGGGATATCTCCGGGGTCGTCCGCGTCGACGCCGTGACCGGCCCGTACGACGTCGTCGTGCTCACCGAGGCGCGCAACGTCGACGAGCTCGGCAAGATGATCGTCAGCAAGGTGCAGCTGGTGCCCGGCATCACCCGTACGCTGACCTGCTCGGTCGTGCGGCTGTAGATGGCCGACCGCGCCGCGCGCTCCGCCGCGCGCCTGGCCACGGCGGTGGCCGCACCGATCGCGCTGCTGGCCGGCCTCGGAGCCTTCGTGGCGCTGAACGCCACCAGCGACGAGCCGCCCGAGTCGGCGCCGCCCGGCCGGCCGCAGGCCAGTTCCCCGGTGACGGTGAGCGCCCCGCCGCTGGACGAGCGGGCCGCCGCCGGCTGCCGGGCCCTGGTGTCGAAGCTGCCCGCCGCGCTGCGCGACCGGGCCCGCCGCCCGGTCACCGCCGGCGCCGAGCGCAGCGCCGCGTACGGCGACCCGCCGATCACGGTGGCCTGTGGTGTGCCGGCGGCGACGTACCCGCCCACCGACCAGCTCCTGGTGCTGGACGGGGTGTGCTGGCACACGGCCACCACCCCGGCCGAGTCGGTCTGGACCACGGTGGACCGGCGGCTGCCGGTGCGCGTCACGGTGCCCGCCCAGTATCCCGGGCCCGCCCAGTGGACGATCGAGTTCTCCGGCCCGGTGCTCTCGACGCTGCCGTCCCTCGCCGACCCGCCCGGCGGCTGCCGCGGCTAGCCGGCTGGCGCACGGCGGCTAGTGCAGGCCGGTGCCGCGGCCCAGCGCCGTGCGGATCAGCCGCGCCACCAGCTTCGGGTATTCGAGGCCCGTCGCCGCCCACATCCGCGGGAACATCGACGTGGGGGTGAAGCCGGGCATCGTGTTGATCTCATTGAGGTAGACCTCGTGCGCGGCGGTGACGAAGAAGTCCACCCGGGCCAGCCCCGCGCAGTCCAGCGCGGTGAACGTCGCGCAGGCGTACTCCTGGATCCGCTTCGTCACCTCGGCCGGCAGCGCGGCCGGGATGTCGTACTCGCAGGAGTCGTCCAGGTACTTGGCCTCGAAGTCGTAGAACTCGTGGCCGGACACCACGCGGACCTCGGCGAGCAGGGACGCCTCGGGCGGCCCGGCGTGCTCGCCCTCGAGCACGCCGCACTCCACCTCGCGGCCGACGATCGCGGCCTCCACCAGCACCTTGGGGTCGATCTGGCGGGCCGCGGCGACCGCCGCGTCCAGGTCGGCCCAGTCGGTCACCTTGCTGATGCCGTGCGACGAACCGGCCCGCGACGGCTTGACGAACACCGGCAGGCCGAGCCGCTCCTTGTCGGCCTCGGTCAGCGACACCCCGGCCCGCAGCACGACGTACGGCCCGACCGGGATGCCGTCGACGGCGGCGAGCTTCTTGGTGAACTCCTTGTCCATCGCGGCGGCCGACGCGAACACGTTCGCCCCCACGTACGGGATGCCGGCCATCTCCAGCAGCCCCTGGATCGTGCCGTCCTCGCCGTAGACGCCGTGCAGCGCCGGGAAGACCACGTCGACGTCGGACAGCGCGCGCGGCCCGTCCGCGGGGTCCAGGACCAGCATCCCGTTGCCGGTGGGGTCGGCCGGCAGGACGACGGCCACGCCGGCGCCGGGCGTCACCTCGGGCAGCCGGCGGTCCACGATCGCCAGCTGCGCCAGCTCGCCGCTGGCGAGCACCCAGCGACCGGCCCGGGTGATGCCGACCGGGACGACCTCGAACTCGTCCGGGTCCAGGGCGGCGAGGATGCTGCCGGCGCTGACACAGGAGATGGCGTGCTCGGTGCTGCGGCCGCCGAACACGACGGCGACTCGGGTCTTCCGTGGCCTCGTCACTAACCAGCCTTCCGCTCGCGTCCGCCGGAGCGTCGTCCGACCGCGCAGCTGATGGCCGCCCACCGGCCTCACCGCGCGCCCGCGCGCCGAATCCGGCATGCGGCCTCCCCGCACTTCCGCGGGTGACCATACTCTGCGTGTCAGGGCCCGGCCGGTACTGACCAGGCCGCATTGACAAACAAGCACGAGGACGGCATGAGACCGCCACTGCACGTAATCGACACCCCGGCTCCCGGCCGGCTCGCCACGATGGCGCACCCCCGCGGCGGCGGCTGGCTGGCCGACGACATGGTCGCGCTGGCGGGCGTCGGCGTGTCGGTGTTGGTTTCCGCGCTGACGGAGGACGAGTACGCCCGGCTGGCGCTCGCCGGGGTGGCGGAGGCGGCCCGCGGGGCGGGGCTGACGTACCTGGAATTCCCCATCGTCGACCGCGGCGTCCCGCAGCCGGGGCCCGAGGTGGGCCGGCTCGCCGACCGGCTGGCGGCGGACCTGCTCGCCGGGCGGTCCGGGGTGATCCACTGCTGGGCGGCGATCGGCCGCTCCTCGCTGCTGGCGGCGGCGACGCTCGTCCGCCTCGGCGTCGCGCCGGCGGACGCGTGGCGGCGCATCTCCCGCGCGCGGGGCCTGGTCGTGCCGGGCACCGCCGAGCAGCTCGCGTGGCTGGACGCGTTCGCGGCCCGGTCCGGCGGCCCGGGGTCCCGACCGGGCTGAAGCCCCTCAGCCGGGAGCGGGCCCCGCTGCCGCAGCCAGCGCCGCGGGGATGTCGGCCCCCAGGTCGGCGGTGTCCTCGATGCCGCAGGACAGGCGGACGAACCCCGGCGCCACGTCGTCGCCGCCCCACTGCGCGCGCCGGTCGGCGGTGGTGTGCACCCCGCCGAACGACGTGGCCGCGAAGACCAGCCGCGCAGCGCGCAGGAAGGCCGCGACCCGGCCCTCGTCCCCCAGGTCGAACGACACCACGCCGGGCACCCGGCGCATCTGCCGGCTGGCCACCCCGTACGCCGGGTCGCCGGGCAGCCCCGGCCAGCGCACCCCGCGCACGTCGGCGCGGGCGGCGAGCGCCCCAGCGACGGCGGCGGCGTTGGCGGACTGCCGGGCCAGCCGCAGGTCCAGCGTGGCCAGGGAGCGGTGCGCCAGCCAGGCGTCGAACGCGCCGGGGATCGCCCCGGTGTGCGCACGCCACGTCCGCACGCGGCCCAGCAGGTCGGCGTCCCGGCTGGCCAGGTAGCCCAGCAGCAGGTCCGAGTGGCCGGTCAGCGCCTTGGTCCCGGACGCCAGGACAAGGTCCGCGCCGAGATCCAGCGGCCGCTGGCCGAGCGGCGTCGCCGTGGTGTTGTCGACGGCCACCAGCGCACCGGCGGCCCGGGCCGCGGCGGCCACGGCCGCCACGTCGCACACGTCCAGGCCCGGGTTGGCCGGCGTCTCCAGCAGGACCAGGCG
>DASQDS010000450.1:0-2064 GCA_035634075.1 Pilimelia sp.
TCCGCGCCGGTCAGCAGGTAGACCAGGTTCACCAGAGCGCCGGCGCCGATGAACAGTGCGCCGAGTGCGGCCCGGCCGACGTACAGTGCCCGGTGGCTTCTACCGGCCCGGAAGGCCGCCGCCAACGCGACCGCGCCGAGCCCCAACCACGCGATCTTCTCCATGGTCCGCTCCTGTTCGTGTTCCTCCAGTTCAGCGTTGCCCCCGGTGCTCGGATCGCTGTAGGGCCGGAAGTCCCGCCCGGGTGCCTGTCCGGCGGGACGGAAGGCGCCGTGAAATCTGTTCAGAGTCGGTGGTGCCTGGACACGGCGCACAGTTGCCGCACGGTGAGCGGTCGCGGCGGCGCGCCGGCTGGCACCCGTTCGAGGCGGGCCGTGGTCTACCAGCCGTGGCCGGCCGGCGTGCCGCACGAGACGGTCCCGCTGCCGGCCGATGCGTCCGCCGACCTCGCCGGTGCCGGCGACGACGCCCTTACCGCCGTCGCCGGGGGGTCCTGCCCCGGGTGCTTGCCGGCCTTGCCGCCGTGCGCGACGATCCGGCGTACAACCTGGTCGTCCACGCCGGTCCCACGGGCGACGACACCGCCCGGGACTGGTACCGCTGGCACATCGGGTTGTACCCCCGGGTCACCAGACGCGCCGGCCTGGAAATCGCCACCGGGCTGGGGGTCAATCCGACTGTTCCCGAGGACACCACGCCGTTGCTACGCCACGCGATGGCCACCGCGGCTGCCCGACCCGGACCGACGACGTCCTGACGACCACCGGCGCGGCGGTGGCGGCGGTCGACCACGACGGGCTGCCGGCTACCTGCTACCTGCTACCGGGACGGTTCAGCTGGGCCGGGCCGGCGAGGCGCCGGCGCTCGTGGCGCGATTCCGCACGCTCGGCTCAGGGTCGTCGCCGGCGGGCGGCCACAGCCGGTCGATCCCGCGTTCGATGAGCGGACCCGCCACCACCAACGTCATGATGAACACCAAGATCAGGAGTATGACCACAGGCATGTCTCTCACCTCGCAGTCCACCATTTCCGACGGGCCGGTCGAGTTCACAGAGGCGAAGGTCCCGACCGTCGGCCGGCACACCCGATCGACTCATAGACGGTGCCGGGGCCGGTCGGCCGGTTGGTCCGGCTGGCGGGAGCTGGCGATAGCATCAGGGCATGGTCGTCGAGCCGGAGCCAATGTCGCAGCACGTGCCGCACGATCCGCCGTCGTTGGGGTTGAGTCCGCTGTCGCGGGTGCGGCTGGACGAGTTGCTGCAGGAGATGCTGGTCCGGGTCGGTGAGGTGGTCACCAGACGGGAGCGGCTGCGCGCCCTGCTGGACGCGGTCGTCGGCATCGGTACGGATCTGGACGTGCGCGGCATTCTGCGGCGGATCGTGCAGGCGGCGTGTGAGTTGGCCGGGGCCCGCTACGGCGCGTTGGGGGTGATCGGTTCGGATCAGCGGTTGTCGGACTTCATCACCCACGGCATCGACGAGGAGCTGCACGCGCGGATCGGTGACCTGCCGCGCGGGCGTGGTGTGCTCGGACTGCTGATCAGCGACCCGCAGCCGGTACGGATGCCGGACATCACCCAACATCCCCGCTCGTACGGGTTCCCGCCGCACCACCCGCCGATGCACAGCTTCCTCGGGGTGCCGATCCGGATCCGGGAGCAGGTGTTCGGGAACCTGTACCTGGCCGAGAAGCAGGGCGGCGGTGAGTTCACCGACGACGACGAGGAGATCATGGTCGCGTTGGCGGCCGCTGCCGGGGTCGCGATCGAGAACGCCCGGTTGTTCGCCCTGGCGCAGCGACGGGAGCGGTGGTTGGCCGCCACCGCGGAGATCACCGGGGTGCTGCTCGGCGAGGTACGTCGTACCGACGCGTTGCGGTTGATCGCCCGCCGGGCCCGGGAGGTCGCTGAGGCCGAGCAGGTACTCGTGCTGCTCTACGACGAGCAGGCCGATGAGTTCACCGTGGAGGTGCGGGACTGCGCCGATGGATCGGCGGCCGGCCTGGTCGGTGCGGTATTGCCGGGCAGTGAGACGGGGTTCCTGGCGGCGGTGACCGAGTCGCGC
>DASQDS010000451.1:0-2113 GCA_035634075.1 Pilimelia sp.
TTGGTGCCACGACACGCCGATCGCGTTGGCGCCAATCCCTTGATCACGCGGGTGGGCGGGGCGGTTAGGGCGTCGTTAGGGCTTCTGTGGGGGGAAGGTTGCCGGCCCGGAGGGCGGGGTAGAGGCCGGCCAGGGCGCCCACCAGGAGCGTCGCGGCCACCGCGCCGCCGGTGGCCCAGGCGGGCACCACCGTCGGCCAGCCGCGGGTGACCGCGTAGCCGGCCGTGGCAGCGGCCCCGGCCAGCGCCCCGGCGCACCCGCCGAGGCCGGCGAGGACCAGCGACTCGGCGAGGAACTGGCCGCGGACCTGGCCGCGGGTGGCGCCCAGCGCCCGGCGCAGCCCGATCTCGCCACGCCGCTCCAGCACCGAGATGACCATCGTGTTCGCCACTCCCACCCCGCCGATCAGCAGCCCGATGGCACCCAGCCCGAGGAGCAGGCCGCTGAGGGCGTCGCCGGCGGCCCGCCGGGCGGCGAGCGCGTCGGACGGGCGGGACACCCGGACCTCGTGCGGCGCCGCCGGGCTGACGGTCCGGCCGAGCACGTCGCGGACCGCCTCCACCTCCGCCTGCGCGGCCCGGACGTACAGGGTGCTGGGGTGCCCGTCGAAACCCAGGTACGCCCGCGCGGCCGCCCAGCCGACCAGCGCCGCGGAGTCGATCTCGGGCGCGAGCGGCACCGGTCGCAGGACGCCCACCACCGCGAACCACTCGCCGCCCAGCCAGACCCGGACCCCCGGCCCGGGCACGCCGAGCCGGTACGCCGCCGTGGCGCCCAGCACGACCGCCGGGTATCGCGACGTGGCGGGGTTCAGCCAGGCCCCGGCGGCGACGGCGGCACCCACCGCACCCGGGAGGGCCGGCTCGGCGGCCAGCACGACGATGCTCCCGGTCTGCCCGACCGGCACCCGGTCCGTGCGGTAGACCGCGGCGTCGACCGCGCCGGTCGCGCTGACCGCCTCGACCGGGCCGATCCGCGCCGTCATGCCGACGGACCCGGCGGGCAGCGGGGCCGGGGCGCCGGCCGTCGTCTCCCCCGGGACGACGGTCAGCAGGTTGGTGCCCAGCCGGTCGAGGTCCCGTTCCAGGGCCGCCCGGCTGGAGGTCGACACCCCCACCACGGCCAGCATGGCGGCGACGCCGATGGCGATGCCGAGCGCGGAGAGCACGGCGCGGGCCGGGCGGGTGCGCAGTCCGGCGGTGCCGAGGCGGGCCAGGTCCGCGGGCCGCAACCGGGCAGGCCGCAACCGGGCAGGCCGCGGTGCGGCCGGTCGCACCCGGCGCCGCCTCACCCCGCTGTCCCGACCGTGCTGCCCTCGGCGACGCCCGCGCCGGACACCTCGACCAGCCCGTCGGCGAACAGGCCGACCGCCACGGCGACCAGCCTGCGGGTGGCGCCGGTGACCAGTTCCAGTCCGTAGCCGCCCTCGGCCAGCGCGAGCAACGCGCCGACCGGGACGGCCAGGACGTTCTTGCGCTCCTGGGCGACGTACCGCACCCGCACGGGCGCCCGCGCCGTCCGCCCGAGGGCCTTCTGATCGGGTACGGCGACGCCGACCGCCACCGTGGCCGCACGCTCGCCACCACCGGTGTCCCCGCCGCCGTCCCCGGAACCGGCGCCGTCCCCGGCACCGACCTGATCGGACACCCCGGTCACCCGGCCGGCGGTGCGGGCCCCGTCGGGCAGTTCGACCGTCACCCGGGCGCCGGGCGCCGCCCAGGTGACGTCGCCCGCGTCCGCCCGCACCGTCACCGCGCGCACGGTGGAGGTGTAGGAGAGCACGTCGGCGGCGGCCGGGGCGCCGAGCCGCACCAGCCGGTCGGCCACCCGGACGGCGCCGGGCGCGTACACCACCCACGGCCTGTCGACGACGCCGGTCTCGGGCAGCTCGAGGTCGCGCTGCCACGCCTTGACCGCGGTGGCCGTGGCGGCGGAGAACGTCTCGTCCACGGTGAACCCCCGGTAACCCAGCGCCGACAGGTTCCGCTCCAGCTGCCGGACGTCCCGGCCCTCCGCACCGACCGCGAGGGACCGGTACATCGGCACCTCGCCGTAGAGCAGCAGCACCGGGCGTTCGTCAGCGCGCAGCAGAGTCCCGCCCCGGCGTACGACG
>DASQDS010000452.1:0-11933 GCA_035634075.1 Pilimelia sp.
GCCCGACCGCGCCGCTCACCGGCCGGCGCCGCCCGAGTCGCCGCCGCCGCCGGGCGCGCCGGGGGGCAGGCCGTGGGCGACCTCCGCGACCTCCCCGTGCAGCCGCCGGCAGGCCGGGCAGGTGGCGAGGTGCGTCGCCACCTTGGAGCGTTCCCGGCCGGCCAAACCACCGCGGACGTAACTGCCCAGCCGCTGGGCGGCCGGGTGGCGGGGCGCCTGGCCCGGGCGGCTGATGTGTTCCTGGAGGTAGATCTGCCGCAGGCGCTCGCGGGCCCGGTGCGCCAGGACGGCGACGCCGCCGGGGGTGAGGCCGAGCAGCTCCGCGACGTGCGCCGGGCTGCCGCCCTCCACCTCGGTGTGCCACAGCACCGTCCGCCACCGTTCCGGCAGCTTGCCGAAGGCGCGCGCCGCGTACGACCTGTCGAGCGCGGCCACCGTCGGGTCGTGGAACGGCTCGCCGCGCTCGTACCGCGTGAGGTCGTCGGTCAGCTCGACGCGGGCCTCGCGGCCCGCCCGGCTGGCAACGAGGTGGCGCAGCGTCGTCAGGAGGTAGGCGCGGAAGGCGTGCCGCGGGCCCTGTCCCCGGCGCAGCGTCGCGAGCACCTTGGCGAAGGTCTCGGCGACCAGGTCGTCCGCCTCGCTGCGGTCCCGGGCGAGGACGTAGGCCAGCCGGCGGGCGGATTCGGCGTGGCGCCGGTACAGGGCGCCGTACGCGCTGGCGTCGCCAGCGCGGACGGCGGCCAGCAAGGCGGGTTCGTCGGTGTCCATGGTGGTCATGGCCGCCTCCAGGCAGGGGGAGGGTTGGGGCGGAACGGCCGTTGTGGCCGCTTGGGAGACGACTTTAGGCGATTTTTCCGTTTTGTAGAAGACGGCGTCGCACACCAGGTGTGGCTCTGGCGCGCGCCGGGCACCATTTCCGGCATGACCAGCACGACCCCCGCGGGGACGCCGGTGCGCCCGCCGATGGTCCGGGCGTTGACGTGGTTGCTGGCCGCGACAGCCGCCGGCACCGTCGTGGTCGAGATGCTCAACTGGGCGTACGTGCCAGAGGGTGGCTACGGATTAACGGTGCGTACGGGTTGGGCGTTACTGCGCTCGATCGGCTTCCTCCTGCTGATCTGGCACGTGCGTTCCGGCCGGGCCGGCGCCCGCCCGTTCGGGCTGATCCTGGCCGTGACGACGATCTTCGCCGTGGGCCGCCTGGTCGTCCCGCGCAGCGGCCCACCGGCGGTCCCGGGCCTGGTCGGGTTCGCGGCCCTGGTCCTGCTCTGCCTGGCGGTCGTCCTGGTCCTTTACCGGTCCGCGCAGGTGGCGGATTACCTGGCCCGGCCGCAGACCCGGCTCGTCGTCGGGAAGGGCGGCATCAGCCGCCGCGAGGTGCGCCCCCGCCCGCCGGTGTCGGGCTGGCTGCTGACCGCCCGGGTGGCCTCCTTCACCTACAGCCCGCTGATGCTGGTCGCCAGCCTGGTCGCGGTGGCGGCGATCTTCGACGGGCGGCCGGACGCGGTGCCGGCCGTGGTCGCGTGGTTCGGCGCCGGCATCGCGACCAGCTACGCCGTCCTCTTCACCTCCTTCTTCCTGCTGCGCGGCGCCGCCTGGGCGCGCGGGCTGCTGCTCGGCATCACGGTGGCGGTGCTCCTGGTCGACCTCCCCCTGTGCTGGTGGCTGCTGGGCGTGGACGGCCTGATCCGCGACGGCGGCCCGCTGGTCGCCGCCGCGCTTCTGACCTCGTACGCGCTCCTGCGCGCCCGGGGCGCCGGTGCGCCGCCCCCCGCCGCGCCGGCCGGCGCAGCCGCCCGGGCGGCGTGAGGGACCGGTACGACGTCGTGGTGGTCGGGGCGGGGGCGCCGGCTCACGCCCTCGCTGGGCCTCGGCGACGGTCTGGTGGACGGCCGACATTGACCCGGACCGGGCTCGGTGTAGTGGCTCGGTGACCGTTCGTCCGCACACGCGATCCGTTCGGCCGGTGAGGCGGTCGCTACGCTGCAGGGGATGAAACTGCGGAATCTCGCCTACTCGCTCTACGAGCGGCGCCTAGCCCGGCGGCTGGCCGGCACGGAGGTGCCGCGGCACGTCGGCGTCATGTGCGACGGCAACCGTCGATGGGCCCGCGAGATGGGCTATGTGGACCCCAACGACGGCCACCGCGTCGGCGCCGCCAAGATCAAGCACCTGCTGAACTGGTGCGACGAGGCCGGCATCGGCCACGTGACGCTGTACCTGCTGGCGACGGACAACCTGCGCCGGCCCGCCAGCGAGCTGGATCCGCTCCTGCAGATCATCGAAGACCTCGTCACCGAGCTGGCCGAGGCCGGCAACCCGTGGCGGCTGCGCATGGTCGGCGCGCTGGACCTGCTGCCGGCCCAGACGGCCACGGCGCTCAAGGCCGCCCAGGAGCGCACCCGGGAGCGGACGGGCGGCGCGGAGGTCAACATCGCGGTCGGGTACGGCGGCCGGCGGGAGATCGCCGATGCGGTCCGGTCGCTGCTGTACGAGCACGCGCGCACCGGCGGCACGCTGGAGGAGCTGGCCGAGGTGCTGGACGTGGACCACATCGCGGAGCACCTCTACACCCGCGGCCAGCCGGATCCGGATCTGGTGATCCGCACCAGCGGCGAGCAGCGCCTGTCCGGGTTCCTGATGTGGCAGTCGGCGCACTCGGAGTTCTACTTCTGCGACGCGAACTGGCCGGACTTCCGGCACATCGACTTCCTCCGCGCGCTGCGCTCGTACGCCAGCCGCCAACGCCGCTACGGCGTCTGATCAGCCTCCGGCGGCGTGGTCAGGCGGCGGGGGCGCGGCGCAGCTCCGCGGCGCCGCCGTGCAGGAAGTCGGCGAGCGCCGCCGGCGACGCCAGCGTGAGGTCCGCCGCGGCGGACAGCTCCTGGCCGGTCTCCGGGTTCGCCACGGCGACGCACACTCCGAAGAAGTCGGGTTCCGCCGCCGCCCGCGCCCGCAGCGACTGGAACGCCTTGATGTCGGAGAGGTCGTCGCCGAAATACCAGGCGCACGCGGCCTCGCACACCGCCTCGGCGATCACCGTGCCCTTGTCGCGGCCGCCGGGCGGTTTGACCTCCACCACCATCCGGCCGCTCTGCACGCGCAGGCCGAGCCGCGTGGCCTCGGCGCGCGCCCAGGCCTCCACCCGCTCGCCCAGCTCCGGCGTGGTGCGGTAGTGCAGTGCCACGGACAGCCGCTTGAACTCCACCACCTCGTCGCCGCCGGGCAGCTCCGCGCGGGCGCGGTCGGCGAGCTGCGCCATGGCGGGCGCCCAGTCGAGGGCGGTCGGGTCGGTGTGCGTCTGCCCGGCCCGGTGCACCTGGAGGCCGTACAGGCCGTACAGGTCCACCGCGGCGGGCAGGTCCGCGAACCGGTCCCGCAGGAACTCGACCGGCCGGGCGGAGACGATCGCCACGTGGCCCACCGCCCCGGCCAGCTCGGCGATGGCCGCGACCACGCCCGGGGCCGGGTACACCGCGGACGGGTCGTCCGCGATCGGGGCCAGCGTCCCGTCGAAGTCGAAGAAGAGATGGCAGCCGGGGGCGCGGGTGGCCGTCGCCCGCCACGCCTCCTGAGGGGTCCACGGCGAACCGACCCGCCCGCCCGATCTCTCACTGTGCCGCATGCGCGACAGCGTACCCGCTGACGGAGCCCCAGCGATCTTGTCCGTTGCGGGGTCCTCGTGAATGAATGCCTGGCCAGCATTCATCGGCCCGCCGGCCGGCGGCGGCCGGCCGACGTGCGGAGGCCGGTATTCGGCCGAAGTTCCCGCACTGTTCGCCGACTCAGCTCGGGCCCTCGGCCGTTCCGGCGAATTCACCTGAACGGGCGGGCGGTGCGCCAGGTGTCGTACCGGCATCAACCGGCGCAGCAGGGCCGCCATATCGGGGTCCATCAGCGGCGGTGCCCGTGGCGGGCTGGCGCGCCGGTAGCCCGCACTGGCGATCTGCGGTTAGCGTCTACGCCATGGTCCGGGGTCCACCCGGCCAGCCGGCAGGCCGGGGTGGTCGCCCGCACGGGCGGCCGCGACATCGCGGGGTCGCGCACCCGTCCCGCGTCCCGGGCGCCGGTCAGGCGCAGCTGGGCGGCGGGGTGCCCGCCCGCCGGAGGAGCGCCGTGACAGATCGACGCACCGTCCCCGCCGACGGGGAGCCCGCCCCAGCACCGCACACATTCGTCGTGGACACCTCCGTCCTCCTGTCCGACCCTGCCGCGTTCTGCCGCTTCGCGGAGCACCAGGTCGTCCTCCCACTCGTGGTGATCTCCGAGCTGGAGGGCAAGCGGCATCACCCGGAGCTGGGCTGGTTCGCCCGACGCTGCCTCCGGCTGCTGGACGACCTGCGGATCAAGCACGGCCGGCTCGACGAGCCGCTGCCGGTGAACGACCTGGGCGGCACGCTGCGGGTGGAGCTCAACCACGCCGATCCCGCCGTGCTGCCGCAGGGCTTCCGGAACGAGTCGAACGACGCCCGGATCCTGTCCGTGGCGCTGGGGCTGTCGGCGGACGGCAGCGCCGTCACCCTCGTCACGAAGGACATGCCGCTGCGGGTCAAGGCCGCGTCCGTCGGCCTGCACGCCGACGAGTACCGGCACGGCCAGGCCATCACGGACCCGACCTGGACCGGCATGGCGGAGCTGGAGCTGCCCGAGGGGCAGGTGGCCCAGTTGTACGCGGGCGACGCGCTGGACCTGACGGGGCTGACCGTCACCGGCGACGGGGCGGAGGCGGCGGGCCTGCCCTGCCACACCGGGCTGGTGGTCCACTCGGCACGCGGTTCGGCGCTCGGGCGCGTCATGCCGGACAAGACCGTCCGGCTGGTGCGGGGCGACCGCGAGGCGTTCGGCCTGCGGGGTCGCTCGGCGGAACAGCGGATCGCCCTCGACCTGCTGCTGGACGAGTCGATCGGGATCATCTCGCTCGGCGGCCGGGCCGGCACGGGCAAGTCGGCCCTGGCGCTGTGCGCGGGCCTCGAGCAGGTGATGGAGCGTCGGCGACACAAGAAGGTCGTCGTGTTCCGCCCGTTGTATGCGGTGGGCGGCCAGGAGCTGGGTTACCTGCCGGGCAGCGAGTCGGAGAAGATGTCGCCCTGGGCGCAGGCCGTGTTCGACACGCTCGGCGCTGTCGTGCACGAGAACGTCATGGACGAGGTTCTCGGGCGCGGCATGCTCGAGGTGCTGCCGCTGACCCACATCCGGGGCCGCAGCCTGCACGACGCCTTCGTGATCGTCGATGAGGCCCAGTCCCTGGAGCGCGGTGTGCTGCTCACCGTGCTGTCCCGGATCGGCACGGGCTCGCGGGTCGTGCTCACCCACGACGTCGCCCAGCGCGACAACCTGCGGGTGGGCCGGCACGACGGCGTGACCGCGGTGATCGAGGCGCTGAAGGGGCACGCGCTGTTCGCCCACGTCACGCTGACCCGCTCCGAACGGTCACCGATCGCGGAGGTCGTGACGGACCTGTTGGAGGACATCCCACAGTAACCAGGTGACTACCCGGGCAGTTATGTCCTTCGCTGGGCCGGATTGCGGCGTGGTACATGTCACAGTCACCCCGGCGTGGGGTGGCGCCCCGGCTCACCGTGCGCAATGGTGTTCCGCGAGCGTCAGTATCGATGCCACCCACGCGTCGGTATCGATGCCGCCATTGGTGCCAGTGCCGTAGGTAGCAATACGGATGTGATCCGCCGGCCCCGCCCGGTTCGCCGGGCGTTCAGCCCCGTTGGCCGGGGTGGCCGCCGGCGCGGCCGTGCCCGACCATGTCCGGGCGCCGGCATGCATGCCCTGTCCCCGATGAAGGGAAAGCTGCGTGACTGAGCCGAGCGAGCGGACCGGGGGCCAGCTCCCCGGGGACCGCGCCACCCGGCTGTGGAACCGGTTCGGCGTCCGCGCACTCGCGGTGGCGCTGCTGCTGACGGCGGTGGCCGGTGGCGTGGCCCTGGGCAAGGACCGGCACGCTCCGCAGCGGGCGGCGGGCAGCGCGGTCGGCAACAACGCCGTGGCCCGCGACCCTGCCGTGGCCGAGCAGCAGCGGGCCAGGGACTCGGCCGAGCGCAACGCCGCGGCCAACCGGCAGCGCGCCGAGCGGGCCGCCGCGGACAAGGCGACCGCCGCAGCGCGTGCCGCCGCGCGCAAGGCGCCCCGGGTGCAGCTCCCGGGGAAGAAGGACAAGCCCGCCACGCCGGCGCCGGCCGGTGAGTCCGGCAAGACCGTGCCGTACACCGGGCCGATCCCGGCGTCCTGCAACGTGTACAAGAAGAATCGCAAGATCGGCTGCGCGCTGCTGCTGGAGAGCGGCTTCGGCCTGGACCAGATGCCCTGCCTGGACAAGCTGTGGAGCAGGGAGAGCGGCTGGAACCACAAGGCCCGCAACCGGTCCTCCGGGGCGGGCGGGATCCCGCAGGCGCTGCCGATGAGCAAGATGGCCTCCGCCGGCGCCGACTACCGGACGAACCCCGCCACCCAGATCGAGTGGGGCCTGGGCTACATCAAGGGCAGGTACGGCAAGCCCTGCAAGGCGTGGGCACACTCGGAGGACGTGGGCTGGTACTGACCATCCCGGGCTGAGCCGCGCGCCTCGCCGGACACCGCACCTTTCGCCCGTACGCTCCGCACATGCACCTCTTGCGCCTTCTGCTGGCGACGGCGGCCGGGGCCGCCGGGGCGGTCTGGGCGGTTGGGGCGGTTGGGGCGGCGACCAGCCTGGCGGGCGGCCCCGCGCCGGCCGCGCCGGTGCCGGCGCCGGTCGCAGAGGTGGTTGGCGGTGTCGCGGTGCCGGCGGGCGGCTTCCCGTGGGTGGTCCGGGTGTCCACCGGCTGCGGCGGCAGCCTGGTCGCACCCCGCGTCGTGCTCACCGCCGCCCACTGTGTGCCGCCCAGCGGGCCCACCCGCCGCCTGCTGATCACCGCCGCCTCGACCGACCTGGATTCGCCGCGCGCGGTGCGGGTGCGGTCCACGGCGGTACGCCGGGCGCCCGGGTACCGGGGCGCGGTCAATGGCGACGACTGGGCGCTGGTGCGCCTGGACCGGGCCCTCGACCTGCCGACGGTCCGGCTGCCGGCGGACGGGTCGGTGGACCGGGGCACGTTCACCGTGCTGGGCTGGGGGTCGACCCGCGAGGGCGGGCCCGACCAGCGCCGGCTGCGGGCGGCCCAACTCCCGTTCGTCTCGGACGCCGCCTGCGCCGAGGCGTACGACCGCATCGGCTACCGGATCGTCAAGCGCGAGATGCTCTGCGCGGGCGACCTGCGCCGGGGCGGCGTCGACTCCTGCCAGGGCGATTCCGGCGGGCCGCTCGCCCGCCGGGACGGCGCCGGCCGTTGGGTGCAGGTAGGCGTGGTGAGTTGGGGGCAGGGTTGCGGGCGCCCCCGGTCGCCCGGGGTCTACACGCAGCTGTCGGCGTTCGCCCGGGAGCTGTCCGCCGCGTTGCGCGCCAGCCGCTGAGCCACCCCGGCCCGAGTGGCGGGCCGGGGGAGGACCTGGTAGCTCTAGGGCGTGACCATCGAGAGCCGCCGGGCCGACGAGTCCGCCCGGTTCGGCACCGAGGCGTTCTACGCGGCGCTGGGCCGGGCTTTCGTGGCGATGTGCGCGGCGGTGCCGTTCCTCTTCGCCGTGGAGCTGCTGGACGCGTGGGCGGGGGCGTACTTCGACGGCCTCGCGGGGATCCGGCCGCGGCGCATCGACGGCCTGGACGGCGTGCTGTTCGCGCCGTTCCTGCACGTCGACATCGAGCACCTCTACAGCAACAGCATCCCGCTGATCCTGCTCGGCACGTTCGTGCTGGCCGCCGGCGCCCGGCGATTTCTGTGGTCCACCGGCGTGATCATGCTGGCGAGCGGGCTGGGCGTGTGGTTCACCGGCTCGCCGGGCACCGTGGTCGTCGGCGCCAGCGGCGTCATCTTCGGCTACCTGGGCATCCTGCTCGCCCGCGGGATCGTCGAGCGGAGCTGGTGGAACCTGGGCGTCGGGCTGTTGATCGGGCTGCTCTACGGCTGGCAGCTCATCGGGATCCTGCCGACCGATCCGCGGGTGTCCTGGCAGGGCCACCTGTTCGGGTTCCTGGGCGGGTTGGTCGCCGCGGTGCTGTTCCGGCGCCGGCCGGTCTGACCCGTCCCGCCGTGGGCGGGTCGGCGGGCGCCCGGGACACGCCGGCGCACCCGAGCGGCCGGCAGGCCTTGCCGGTCACCGGCCGGCCCGCCTAGCGTCTGGGTCGACGGGTCAGGTCGGTGCGGACAGCGAGGTGGCCATGCGGGATGTCGACGTAGCGATCGTCGGGGCGGGTCCGACCGGGCTGTTCGCCGCGTACTACGCCGGCTTCCGGGGCCTTTCCGTGGCCCTGATCGACGCGCTGCCCGAGCCGGGTGGCCAGGTCACCGCCATGTACCCGGAAAAGATGATCTACGACGTGGCGGGCTTCCCGGTCATCCGGGGCCGCGACCTCGTGGCCAACCTGGTCGCCCAGGCGGCGCCGTTCAACCCGGGGTACCTGCTCGGTGAACGCGCCGAGGGGCTGACCTACGCCGACGGCCGGCCGGTGCTCACCCTCGCCGGCGGCGCGGTGCTGCACTGCGGATCGGTGATCATCACGGGTGGGCTGGGGAGCTTCGCGCCCCGGCCGCTGCCGGCCGCGGCCGGGTTCGCGGGCGCGGGCGTGATCTTTTTCGTTCCGCAGCCGGACGAGCTGGTCGGTCACGACGTGGTGATCGTGGGCGGCGGCGATTCGGCGTTCGACTGGGCGCTGGCCCTCGCGCCGCTGGCCAAGTCGGTGACGCTCGTGCACCGCCGGGACCGGTTCCGGGCGCACGCGTCAACGGTCAACCGGGTGCGCGAGCTGCCCGTGCGCATCATGATCAACGCGGAGCTGAGTCGGGCGCTCGGCGAGGACCGGGTGACCGGCGTGGAGATCACGGTGAAGGGGGCCGCGCCGGAGGCGCTGCCGGCCGACACGGTGGTCGCCGCGCTCGGCTTCACCGCCGACCTCGGGCCGCTCGCCGACTGGGGGCTGCGGCTGGACAAGCGGCACATCCTCGTCGACAGCACGATGGCGACGAACCTGCCGCGGGTCTTCGCCGCCGGCGACATCACCGAGTACCCGGGCAAGGTGCGGCTGATCGCCACCGGCTTCGGGGAGGCGGCGACGGCAGTCAACAATGCCGCCGTGGCGATCGACCCGGCGGCCCACCTCTTCCCGGGCCACAGCTCCGACGACGGCTGACGGCGGGGCGGCTGGCAGCTGGCGCCGGGCGGCTGGCGACCGGCGCCGGCTCAGGGCAGGCCGAGCAGGTCCGCCATCCGCCGCATCTGGTGGGCGAAGTAGCCGTCCAGGTCGGTCAGCGTGTCCTTGAAGCGGCCGAAGATCTCGAAGCTGAGCAGGCCGAAGAGCTGGATCCACGCCGTGAAGCCGCGGTCGAGCGTGCCCGGCGGGACGTCCGCTCCCGCGTCCGCCGCCACCCGCGTGAGCTCCTCGCGCACCGTCGCCGGCAGGTCCTCGCCGGCGTCGGGCCGGATGGCCCCGCGGTGCAGCGCATCGGCCAGGAGGGCGACGAGGACAAGGGTCGGCCGCGAGGCGGGGCCCACGGTGTCGCCCGGGGCCGCGTAGCCGGGCACCGGCGTCCCGTAGATCAGGGCATATTCGGCGGGCTGGGCGCGCGCCCAGGCGCGCACCGCGTCGCACACCGCCAACCAACGACCGCGCAGGTCGTCGCGGTCCACCCGGGCTTCGGCCGCCTCCACCGCGGCGCCCAGCGCGTCGTACGCGTCGATGATGAGCGCGGTCAGCAGCTCGTCCCGGCTGGGAACGTAGCGGTAGACCGCCGAGGAGACCATGCCCATGTCGCGGGCCACCGCGCGGAGAGACAAGTTGGCGCCGTCGGTGGCGAGGTGGCGCCGCGCCACCGCCTTGATCTCCTCGAGCATTTCGGCCCGGACGCGGGCCCGGATCGAGGCGGCGGCGCTCATGCCGTCCAGTCTCGCACGCTGACCGGCGCGCCGCACTCAATCCAGAGCACTGCTCTTGACGGGCGGTACGCGAGACGCGACACTGATCCCGATAGAGAGCAGTGCTCTCAATAATGATCAGCGCTCGGAGGTCGTCATGCAGTCCACCCACGTCATCGTCGGCGCCGGACCGGTCGGGTCGTCGACGGCCGCGGTGCTCGCCACCGCCGGGCACCGGGTCCGCCTCGTCACCCGCAGCGGCTCGGGGCCCCGGCACGACGGGATCGAGCTCGTCGCCGCCGACGCCAACGACGCCGACCGGCTGACCGCGCTGGCCCGCGGCGGCGATGCCCTCTACAACTGCGCCAACCCGCCGTACCACCGCTGGCCGCAGCTGTGGCCGCCGCTGGCCGCCGCGCTGCTCACCGCCGCCGAGCGCACCGGCGCCGTGCTGGTCACCATGGGCAACCTGTACGGCTACGGCCCGGTGGACGGCCCGATGACCGAGGCGACGCCGTTGGGCGCGACAAGCGTCAAGGGCGCCGTGCGCGCCCGCCTGTGGCAGGACGCCCTCGCGGCCCACCGGGCCGGGCGGGTCCGGGTGACGGAGGCCCGCGCGTCGGACTTCCTCGGCACCGGCGGCCGGGCCGCCGCGCCGGCCGGCCCGGGTCCCGGCTTCGGCCTCCTGACCGACATGGTCCTGGCCCGGGCGCTGGCCGGCCGGCGGGTGTACGTCCCGGCCGACCCGGACGCCCCGCACACCTGGACCTACCTGCCGGACGTGGCCCGGACCCTGGCCGTGCTGGGCACCGACCCGCGCGCCTGGGGCCGGCCGTGGAACGTGCCGTCCCCGCCCCCGGTGTCCATCCGGGAGGCCGCCCGGCAGGCGTGCGCGCTGATCGGTGCGCCCGCGCCCCGGATCACGCCGGTCGGCCGGCCGGTGGTCCGGCTGGCGGGTGTGTTCTCGGCGATGCTGCGCGAGCTGCCCGAGATGTCGTACCAGTTCTACCGCCGGTTCGAGCTGGACTCCACGGCGGCCACGAGCACCTTCGGGCTGGCGCCCACCCCGTTCCACCAGGCGCTGGCCGAGACCGTGGACGACCTGTGCCGCGAGGCGGGCGTGCCGGCGCCCGGGACCCGCCGGTCCGCCGCCTGATCAGCCGTCAGGCCCGCGTGGGCCGGCGGGCGGCGGCGGCGACCGCCACGGCCACCAGCGTGAGGGCGGCGCCGGCCAGGGTGTACGGGCCGGGCCGCCCGCCGGGCGGCGGGCTGACCAGGTCGATCGCCACGGCGCCGCAGACCTGGCCGCCGATCGTGGCGAGCCCGAGCAGCAGGACGCCGGTGTAGCGGACCACGGTGACCGCCATCGCGATGAAGACCACGCCGAACAGGCCGCCGGTGTAGAGGACCGGCTCGGTGGGCAGCGGGCCGGTGGGCCCGCGGACCGCCAGGTCGATCCCGAACGCCACCAGCAGCCCGGCGGTGCCGGTGACGAAGTTGAGCAGGATGGCGGGCAGGACGCCGCCGGCGGCCTGGCCGACGCGCCCGTTGACCGCCGCCTGCCAGGAGAGCAGCACGCCGCTGACGGCGGGCAGCAGGGCGAGTGCCAGCACCGGCCGCCCGCCGGCCGGACCCGCGCCGACCGCGACGGCGACCGCCAGGACCGCGAGGACCGCGCCGCTGACCCGCGCCGCGCTGACTCGCCCCGCTGCACGCGTGCCTATACTCGCGCCGTGCCCACCGCGCGCCTCGATCCCGACCTCGCCGTCCGCGTCACCTCCGTCCGCGCGCTCCGCTACTCCGTCCCCGCCGCGCCCGACGCCGATCGCCCGCCGCACGTCCGCGCCGCCTCCGGCCTCGCCGTCGCCGGCGGCCGCCTCGTCGTCGTCCAGGACGACGCCGCCTTCATCGCCACCGTCGCCGGCGATCGCGTCTCCGCGCTCGCGCTCCCCCGCGGCCCCGACGGCCGCCGCCGCTTCGAGGTCGCGCTCGGCAACAAG
>DASQDS010000453.1:0-2301 GCA_035634075.1 Pilimelia sp.
ACGAAGCCGCGACCGTAGTTGCCGAACGTCGCCGTGGCGGCCGCCGCCTTCCCGCCCTCCACCAGCAACTGGCCTGCGACCTGGGAGGCATTCGGCAGGGCGAGGACGACCGTGGCGGCAGGCGCGACGGCGGTGGCGTTCGGCGCCTTGCGGACGCGGTAGATCACGGTGCCGTGCGGCGGCACGACGGCGCTGATCGTGTCCTTGGCCTGTGTGGTGGCACCGGTCCACACGTCGCGCAGCGAGTAGCCGGCGGATTGTGGAAGCTCCAGCAGGTCGGCGGACGCGCTGATCTGCGCGGTGACGTCGGTCTCGTTGTACAGGGCCACGGCCCGGTCGCCGTTCGCCAGCGGCTTGGTGAGGACGACGTGCCCGTTCTGGTCGGCCACCGGTTTGGCCTGCACACCCAGCGCGTCCTGGTCGATCGCGATGAGTTCCTTGTTCAAGAGGATCTTCCATGTCGCCGGCGTGGCCTCGCGCAGGTCCGTGCCGATCAGCAGCGGGGCGGCCATCATCGACCACAGGCCGAAGTGCGTGCGGTACTCGGTGTCGGTCATCCCGCCGTTGCCGATCTGCAGCATGTCGGGGTCGTTCCAGCGGCTGGGCCCGGCGTACGAGTGGAGCGGGATGTTGCTGCGGATGATGCTCTTGAGGCTGTTCCAGTTGTCGGCGATGTCGCCGGTGGTGCGCCACATCTGGCCCACCTTCGGCTGCCACGTCCACGGCTGGGTGGTGCCCCACTCGCACAGGCTGTAGACGATCGGCCGGCCGGTCTTCAGCAGGGCCTGCTCCATCGCGGTGTACCGGGCGATGTACTGCTCCCTGGTGGTGTCGCCACCGTTGAAGCAGTTGTCGTACTTCAGCAGGTCCATGCCCCAGTCCGCGAAGGTCTGGGCGTCGATCTCCTCGTGGCCGAGGCTGCCCGGGAACCCGGCGCAGGTCATCGTGCCCGCGCTCTCGTAGATGCCGATTTTCAAGCCCTTGCCGTGTACGTAGTCGGCGAGCCACTTCATGCCCCGGGGGAACTTGACCGGGTCGGGAACGAGGCGCCCGTCCGCGCCGCGCTCCCGCGTCATCCAGCAGTCGTCGATGTTCACGTACTCGTAGCCGGCGTCCTTGAGGCCCGAGGAGACGAACAGGTCCGCCGTCGCCGTGATCAGCTCCTCGCTGACGTTGCACCCGAAGGCGTTCCAGTCGTTGAAGCCCATCACGGGCTTGCGGGTGAGGGCGTCCGCCGGGTTGTCGCCGGGGGCGGCCCGGAGCGCGGGCGCGGCGGCGGGTTCGGCCGTGGCGGGCGACGGTGCGGTCAGGCCGGCGAGGCAGGCGGCGGCGGCGAGTGCCACCGTGCCGGCGACGAATCTGCGCATGGCATCCTCTCGATGGGACTACTGGCAAACGATGGTGGCGTCGGCCCAGTTGACGTGGTCCGAGGCGTTGCCGTCCCCACCGTCGTCGGTGACCAGCTCGAGCCACCGGCCGCCGGTCAGGTCGGCGCTGACCTCCAGCCCACCGTCCGGGCCGCGGAGCACCGGCGTGGTGGTCTTCACGGCGCCGTCCACCTGGACGGTGAAGCGGGCCGACCCGTTGTCGCCGACCTCGTCGTCGACACCGACCACGGCGGAGAACCGGGTGCAGTTCTCACCGAGGAAGACCCGGGTGTTACTTGCCGCGTGCACACCGAGACCCTTGGGGTGGACGACGCCGTTGATCGTGATCGGACGGCCGTCATTGGCGCCGCTCTCGCCGTTGGACCTGTCGCGCTCCACCGGACCCCACCCGTTGCCACCGCTGAACGGAAGGTCACTGACGTAGACGGTGCCGGTGGGCGGCGGGATCGGAATCGTGATGCTGCCCGCACCGTTCGCGGTCGTCCGCCGTCCGCCCTGCTCCGCCGTGGCGGTGGCGGTGAGGACGACCAGCCGTGGCGTCCCCGCGGCCGGCGCGGTGACCCGGAAGGTGGCCGTCACCGTCCGCCCGGCGGACACGCTGCCGAGCGACACGGTGGCCGGCCCGACGATGGTCCACCCGGGGGTGGCCGCCAGCGTGAGCTGCACCCCGGACGCGCTGATGACCGGCGTGTACGTGGCCGTCACCTCGACCGTGCTGCCGCCCCGGGTGGTGTACGGCGCCTCGACACTCACCCGTGCGGTGCTCGCCGGGCGGGTGAAGCGCTGCGCGTTGTAGACCGGGCCCGGCACGTCCCCGACGGGCACCCCGCCGGCCATCGTGCCGAGGTTCTCCAGCGTCACCTCGCCCAGTCCGCCGTTGCCGCCCTCCGCCCACACCGCGATCGCGATGCTG
>DASQDS010000454.1:0-6316 GCA_035634075.1 Pilimelia sp.
CGGCTGGTCCTGCGGCTCGCCGGCGCCGGCGCGGCGGCGGCAACCACCGGCGTCGCGGCGGCCGGCGGGTGGCGGCTGACCCGACCGGCCGAGCCGGAGTTCCCGGTGCTCGACGCCGGTCCCGGGGGCGGCTGGCTGGAGGTGCCGCTCCGCTTCCGGCCGGCGTGGCTGCCCCGACGCTTCGGGGAGAGCGGGCGCACGGTGTTCGTCGACGGGACGCGGGCGCCCGTAACCTCGAGGCGCTGGGGGCGGGGAGAGATGGACGGGGTGATCGGGCTGCTCGTCGGCTTTCATCCGTCACTCGAGCCCGAGCAGCCGAAGGGGCGGCCGGCAACCATCGACCTCAACGGCGTGCCGGGTCAGCTCCTCCAGATCCACTCTCATCTGGTTGCCACCTACATCATCTGGCAACCGCCCGGCCAGCCGCGGTTGGGGTTGAGCGTCGTGACGGCCGACAGCGCGGACGCCCAGCGGGACCTGGCCCTGCGCGTCGCGCGTTCGGTGGTGCCGGATCCGGCGACCACCTGGGTCGGCCCCCGCATGGGCTGGTTGCCAGCGGACCTCGCGGCCACGCCGTGGCGTGTCCACCAGGGATTCACGGGCACGGACTGGACGCAGGACCTGTTCGCCAGCGGCGCCGGCGGTCGGCAGTTCATCGTCAGCATGGGGCCCGGCGTCACCGCCCGGCACCAGAGCACGTTCCCCTCGGCGCCGGTCCCGATACGCGAGGAGACCGGCTGGCAGGTGCCGCAGATGAGGCAGCTCTTCCTCACCCTCCCCGACGGCGTCGAGGTGTTCGCCCAGCTCGATGAGGCACCCGGCGGCCAGCGGGCCATGCCCGACCTGATCCGGGTCATGCGGGAGCTCGACCTCGGGCCGTGGCCGGACATGAGCTGGGTCGGCCAACGGTGACACGCCGGATCGGCGGGGCGGTGGGCGGTGGGCGGCGCACGAAACGTCGCCGCGCTGGCCGAAATGGTCCTGCGGCAGTTCGCTGACCGTGTCGAGTCAGGACACGGTTGCGTAGCGGGCTACGTCCCGGACGAGTTGCGCTGCGGTTTCCGCAGGCGTCAGCCCGGAGGTGTCGAACCACCAACCGATACCGCCGAGCTCCCGCCGCATTTCCGCGTCGAGGCGGTCGTAGCCGTTGAACTCGAAATACTCGTCGGGGTCCCGCGTCGCGTTGCGCTGCTGGCAGACAGCCACCCCCGGCGCGAGAGTGACCAGCCGGACGGGTCGCGGTGCCAGCAGGCCCGTCAGGAACTTCAGCTCCGCCAGGTCCGCCACGACAGTGTCCAGCAGAACGGTGAAGCCGAAGTCGATGAAGTTGTTGGCCAGCACGCACATGTTGCGGTTGCAGAGTTCATCCTGGAGCAACGCCTCGTCGGCGGGTTCGCCCTGGAAACCCACCCGGCCGCTGAGAATCATCTCGTTCACGGCGTCGCCTTTGACCTGGGCAGCGCGCGGCAGCAGCCGGGCGGCCAATCCACTCACCGTCGACTTTCCCGCGCCCGGCATGCCGGACACGAGCACGCATCCGCGCAGGTCGCCGAAGGTCATGGCCGCAATGGTCGCAACGGAGTCCCGGTCCGGCAACCGATTAGGCGAGGCCTCCGCCCCGGCGCCCGGCGCGCGGTGATCGGTGGTGCGGGTCACGGGCCGGCCAGCTGGTCGCGGCGGCGGCTCAGGTACGCCGTCTCGGCTGCGTTGCCGGCCAGGCCGATGGCCCGGTCGTACGCCGCCCGCGCCTCTTCGCTGCGGCCCAGCCGGCGCAGCAGGTGGGCGCGGGTGGCGTGGAAGGCGTGGTAGCCCGCTAGCGGCAGGCCGTCCACCTCCGACAGCGCGACCTGCGGACCGTCCAGCTCCGCGACCGCGATCGCCCGGTTGAGCCGCACGATCGGCGAGGGGTCGAGGCGCACCAGCTGGTCGTAGAGCGCGGCGACCTGCGACCAGTCCGTGTCCCGGACGTCGGGGGCATCGGTGTGGACGGCGTTGATCGCGGCGAGGAGCTGGTAACGCCCCGGCGCCTGGCCGGTAGCCAGGCGCACGCGGACCAGGGCGTGGCCCTCGGCGATCAGCTCCCGGTCCCAGGCGCCGCGGTCCTGCTCGTCGAGGGCGACCAGCTCACCGGTCGCCGACACCCGCGCGACCCGGCGGGCCTCTGTCAGGAGCATCAGGGCCAGCAGTCCGGCGACCTCGCCGTTCGTTGGCATCAGGGCACGGACGAGCCGGGTCAGCCGGATCGCCTCGACGGTCAGGTCGCTGCGGACCGCCTCCTTCTCGGGATCCGAGGCCAGGTAGCCCTCGTTGAAGATCAGGTACAGGACGGCGAGCACTCCGGTGACCCGGGCGGGGAGATCCTCGCGGTACGGCACCCCATAGGGGATCCTCGCCGCCTTGATCTTCGCCTTCGCGCGGGTGATCCGCTGGCCCATTGCGGCCTCCGGGACCAGGAATGCGCGGGCGATCTCGGGCACGGTGAGCCCGCCGACCATCCGCAGGGTCAAAGCGATCCGCGCCTCCATCGCGAGAGCGGGGTGGCAGCAGGTGAACACGAGGCGGAGCCGGTCGTCGTCGATGGCGCCGAGCGGCTCAGGCGTGCCGGACAGCATCAGCGCCTCCTTGTGCTTCTCCGCGCGCCGGGCCTCGCGCCGGATCCGGTCGATGGCCTTGCGGTGGGCGGTGGTGGTCAGCCACCCGCCGGGACTCGGTGGGACGCCGTCGACCGGCCAGCGCTCGACGGCCGCCGCGAACGCCTCGGCGGCCATCTCCTCGGCGATGTCGAGGTCCCCGAAGCGCCGGGCCAGGGTCGCGACCAACCGGGCCCACTCCGCACGGTGGACCCGGGTGATCACCTCGTCGATGTCGTCGGTCATTCGGCGACGAAAGGCCGCAGCTCGACCCTCCGGTTGCACTGCCTCGACCCCAGGGCGGCGAGCCGCAACGCCACGTCAAGGTCGGCGGCCTCGATGATCCAGAAGCCGATGACGTACTCCTTCGACTCCAGGTAGGGCCCGTCGGTGAACACCGGGTCCCCGTCCCGGCCGTCGACGACGGTGGCCGTGCCGGGGGACGCGAGACCGCCGGCGAAGACCCAGTGGCCGTCCGTCTTGAGCTGCTCGTTGAAGGTGTCGATCGCGGCCATCTCCGCCGCGGTGGCCAGGTCGCTCGAGTCGTTGAGCACGGACATCAGGTACTGCGCCATCGGGACCTTCTCCTGTCGTCAGGTGGCCGCCCGGCGGGCCGCCACTCATCCCTGCTACGAACGCCACCGCCTCGATCCGACACGCCTCACCGCGATTTCTTCGAGGATCCCGTACGCCAGAGCGCCCCGCGCTGTCCTCGCGGCGCTAGCCGATGAGCCGGTCGAGCAGCTCGAAGGTCGGGTACGGCTGGTCGTGGTCGCCGAAGTGCCCGTCGTCGCGGACGATCTGCGTGCCGCCCAGCCGCTCGAACATCGCCCGCCCCTGCCGGTCGTCGCAGCCGTACGGGTCCTGGCGCGAGTTGATGAAGTACAGGTCCCGGACGTGCGCCCGGATCGCCGACCAGTCGTAGCTGTCCTGGAGAACCGGCTCGGGGTTCGTGTTGGGCCGGGTGGCGTACCCGGCGACGAGCACGGCCTGGGCCACCGGCACGTCGATGTGCTCCAGGATCGCGAGGAGGAGGGCCGCGCCGCCCGAGTGGCCCACCAGCACGGTGTCCTCGTCGAAGTCGTGGTTCGCCAGCACCGTCGGCAGAAACGTGGCGATCGGCTCCGCGTTCAGCCGCGGGTAGTGCGGTGTCTCGACGGCGTATCCCCGCCCGGCCAGGCGCCCGGCCAGCCAGGGCAGCCAGCAGACGTCGGGGTTGGCGCCCGTACCGTGGAAGATGATGGCCTTGCGCTGCACAGCGGTGTCCTTTCGGCGGGACGGGAGGTGGCTCGGTAGCACGACGAACGGCCGGCGCGCCGCTCTACCGCCGCCCGGGAAAAATCTTCCCGGCGCGGATCACCGTGCGGGAACGCGACGCCGGGCGTACGGTACGGCGGTAGCCGCCCCGCCGCTCCGGAGAGGCCCATGGACGAACGTACTGGTGATCGACACCGGGTGGTCGTGGTCGGCGCGGGCTTCGGTGGCCTGTTCGCCACCCGCGCGCTGCGCCGCGCTCCGGTGGACGTGACGCTGATCAACGGGACCACCCACCACCTCTTCCAGCCGCTGCTCTACCAGGTGGCGACGGGCATCCTCTCGCAGGGCGAGATCGCGCCCCCCATCCGGGAGATCCTGCGCCGCCAGCGCAACGCCGAGGTGCTGCTGGGGACGGTCACGGATATCGACGTAAGGGCGCGCACGGTCACCGCGACGGCACCGACCACCAGCTACACCGTGGGGTACGACAGCCTCATCGTGGCCGCCGGGGCCGCGCAGTCCTACTTCGGCAATGACGGCTTCGCCGAGTTCGCGCCGGGCATGAAGAGCATCGACGACGCGCTGGAGCTGCGCGGCCGCATCTTCGGGGCGTTCGAGCTCGCCGAGCTGGAAGCCGACCCGGAGTTGGTCGAGCGCTGGCTGACGTTCGTCGTCGTCGGCGCCGGGCCGACCGGGGTGGAGATGGCCGGGCAGATCGCGGAGCTGGCTCACCGGACCCTGCCCGGGCAGTACCGCCGGATCGACCCGGAGCGCGCGCGTGTCATCCTCGTCGACGCCGTCGACGCGGTGCTGCCGTCCTTCGGCGACCACCTGTCGACCCAGGCGCTGCGCCAGCTGCACACCATGGGGGTCGAGGTCGAGCTGGAGACCCGGGTGGTCGGCGTCGACGCCACCGGCATCGAGGTCGACACCGAGCGGGGCCGGCGCCGCATCCCCGCCATGACGAAGATCTGGGCGGCCGGGGTGGCCGCGCCGCCGCTGGCCGCACGGCTGGCCGAGGCCACCGGCGCGCCGCTCGACCGGGCCGGCCGGCTCCAGGTCAACCCCGACTGCAGCGTTCCCGGCCACCCGGAGATCTTCGCCGTCGGCGACATGATGGCGCTGGACGGGCTCCCCGGCGTGGCGCAGGTGGCCATCCAGAGCGGGCGGCACGCCGCCGGCCAGATTCGGCGCCGACTGGGCGGCGAGCCCACCGGGCAGCCGTTCCGCTACAAGGACAAGGGCAGCATGGCGACCATCTCCCGGTTCTCCGCGGTGGCCAGCGTCGGCAAGCTGCGCTTCACCGGGCTCGTCGGCTGGCTGATGTGGCTGGCCGTACACCTGCTGTATCTGGTCGGGTTCAAGAACCGGCTGACCACCGTGCTGCACTGGGCGGTCAGCTTCATCGGGCGCGGCCGCTCCGAGCGCGTGGCGACGGTCCAGCAGGTGTACGCCCGGCAGGCGATGCGCCAGTTCGGCGACGTCATCGCCCCACCCACGACGACCCAGGCCCCGCCGGCCGACTGACCGGGCGGGCCCTAGCCGGCCGATGCCGGCGGCGCCCACCAGGAGTCCGGGCCGGCGTTCCACAGCCGTGCCAGCAACCGGCCGTCGAGACGGTCGACGGCGACCGGATTCCACTCGTTCGCGACGCCCCGGTTGTCCCCGAGGAGGTAGACGGCGCCGGCCGGCACGGTGAGCGGCCGACAATCTGCCGGGGCCGCCACGGACCCGGCGGCCAGGTACGGCTCGGGCACGGCGGTGCCGTTGCGCAGCACCCGGCCGGCGCGGCAGTCGATGGTGTCGCCGGGCAGGCCGATCACCCGGCGCACCGCGGTGAACGTCGCGCCGCCGCCCCGCGTCTGCGTGAACGCCACGACGTCGCCGTGGCGCAACCCGGTGAGCCGGAAGCTGACGCGGTCCAGCAGCCAGTAATCCGCCGTTCGCAGGGTCGGCTCCATGGCGGGCGACGGCTCGTACAGGGGCGTCAGGGCCCACCGCTGGATGCCGGCCGCCGCGAGCACGCCGAGCGCGACGACCGCGATCGCGCGCCGTCTGATCCGCACCCGGCGGGGCAGCTCACGGCGTCGCGCACGGCGTTCCCGCAACGCGGCCAAGATGCCGCCGGCGGACCAGCGGACGGCTTCCCACCGGCCGCGGGTCTGCCCGAACTCCGCCAGGGCCGCCTCCCCCCACGGCCCACCGCGCTCCCGGCGGCCCCGGACCACCACGGTGAGCGCAGCCCGAGCCAGCCGCCGGACCCTGCCGTCGGCGGCCAGGCCGGGGGCCGCCGGCACCCCGGTCGGCGCGCTCACGAGCTCTCCCCGAACGCCAGCTTCGCCCGGCGCCCCGTGCCCGGCGCGTCGGCGCGGGCCGCCGCCGCGGCGACGCGCTCGCGGGCCAGGGCCGCGCCATCGGCGGTCAGCCGA
>DASQDS010000455.1:0-2538 GCA_035634075.1 Pilimelia sp.
ACGCTGAACGGGTGTACGCCGTCGACCTGGTCCTCATCCTGCTCATGGTGGTCTTTGCCGTCAGCGGCTATCGCCAGGGCTTCGTCACCGGGGTCCTGTCGTTCGCCGGCTTCTTCAGCGGCGCCCTGATCGGCCTGCAGGTCGGGCCCGTCGTGGCGAACCAGTTCGCCGACCCGGGCGCCCGGGTGATCGTCTCCCTGATCGCCGTGTTCGGGTTGGCGATCGTGGGCCAGGCGTTGGCCGGCTGGCTGGGTACGCATCTGCGCCGGGCGATCCGGAGCCAGGCCGGGCGGGCGGCCGACGACGTGGGCGGCGTCTTCGTCTCGCTCATGGCGGTCCTCCTGGTGGCCTGGCTGGTGGCCGTCCCACTGGGCGTCTCCTCGGTGCCCTGGCTGGCCAAGTCGGTGCGCAACAGCGAGGTGCTCGGCGCGGTCGACGTGGTCATGCCGGCGCAGGCCCGCACGTTGTCCGACAAGTTGCGCGAGAGCGTGGACCAGCGCGGCTTCCCGAACGTCTTCGGCGGGCTGGAGCCCACCCGGGTCCGCGCGGTGGACCCGCCCGACCCGCGCCTGGCGCGCTCCCAGGCGGTCGTCAACGGCCGGGCGTCCGTCGTCAAGGTGCTCGGCACGGCGCCGGCCTGCTCGCGGCGCATCGAGGGCTCCGGCTTCGTGTACGCCACCGAGCGGGTGATGACCAACGCCCACGTCGTCGCCGGCACCGAGGAGATCGAGGTGGAGCTGGGCGGCGACCGGCACGAGGCCCGGGTGGTGGTCTACGACCCGCGCCGCGACCTGGCGGTGTTGTTCGTGCCGGGGCTCAAGGCGCCGGCCATGCCGTTCGCGGCCCGCGACGCGCGCAGCGGATCCGACGCCGTCGTGCTCGGTTACCCGCTCGACGGCCCGTACAACCCGCAGGCGGCGCGGATCCGGGACGTGAAGAAGATCAACGGGCCGGACATCTACGAATCCGGCGACGTCTCCCGCGAGGTCTACACGATCCGGGCCCTCGTGCGCAGCGGCAATTCCGGCGGCCCCCTGGTGGCCGCGAACGGCGTGGTGCTCGGTGTGATCTTCGCCGCGGCCGCCGACGACCCGAACACCGGCTTCGCCGTGACGGCGGACGAGGCGGCGTCGACCGCGCAGGCCGGCCGCGAGGGCACCGGCCGCACCGGGACGGGCGACTGCGCCTAGAGCGGGGCGGCCAGGCCGAAGGGCCGGCCAGGCCGAAGGGCCGGCCAGGCCGATGGGCCGGGCGGTTAGGCCGGCGGGCCCGGGCGGGCGGCTACGGTGAGAGGCCGGCCCGCTACGGCGCGGAGCGGTCCAGCCGGCGCACGGCGAGCACTCCCCCGGTGACCAGCACCACCACGATCGCCACGCCGCCGAGCAGGCCCGCCCCCGAGTCGGCCGGCGGGTCGTCCCGCGCCAACGACTCCGCCCCGCCGCCGGCATGGTGCGGTGCGCCGCTCAACGGGCGGCCGGTGAGCCGCCCGCCCGCCGGCACCTCCGCGACGCCGGGCGCGGCGCCGAAGCCGGCGTGCCCCGGCGGCGGGGCCGTGTCCAGCGGGTTGGCCTCGACCGGCGGGAGGCTGCGGGTCAGGGCGGCCACCGGGTCGACCGCGCCGAAGCCGAAGGAGGCGTCCCGCCCCGGCGGCCCGACGTCGCGGGCCGTACGCACCAGGCGGTTCACCACGTTCGCGGCCGACAGCGTCGGCCAGCGGGACCGGATGAGCGCGGCCGTGGCGGTGACCAGCGGCGCCGCGAAGCTGGTGCCCTGCACCCGCCAGTACCCGCCCGGCCGGGCCCCGACCAGCCCGGTCGCGGGGGCGCTCAGCACGGTGGCCCGCCCCGTGACGGAGTTGGCCCAGAGCCGGCCGGCCTCGGTGCGGTCGAGCCCGGAGACGGCCACCACGCCGGGCTCCCGCGCCGGATACCACACGTCCGAGGGGGTGGACTGGGTCACGTTGCCGGTGCAGGCGATGACGACCACGTCCTTGGCGAACGCGTAATCCAGCGCCTCGGCCAGGGCCGCGCTCTCGCCGACGCCGCCGAGGGACAGGTTGATGACCCGCGCGCCGCGGTCGACCGCCCAGCGGACGCCCTTCGCGATCACCATCGCGTCCTCGTACCGGTTGTCCACGTCCAGCACCCGTACCGGCAGGATCCGCGCCTCGGGCGCCAACCCGACGACGCCGGTCTCGTCGTCCCCCCGGCCGGCGATCAGGCCGGCGACCGTCGTGCCGTGCCCGACCGGGTCCCGGCGGCCGTCGCCCGAGCCGGCCACCAGGTCCAGCCCGGGCAGCACCTGGCCGACCAGGTCCTTGTGGGTGGCGTCCACGCCGGAGTCGAGCACGCCCACCACGACGCCGCGGCCCCGGGCGTGCTGCCAGGCCGTCGCCGCCCGCAGCGCGTCGAGCTGCCACTGGTCGGTGCGCACGCGGTCGGGCCGGGCGGGCAGGGCACGGCCGGGCACGGCCCAGCCGCCAGTCCCGCCGGCAGTCGCGCCGCCAGCCCCGCCGGCGGGCATGCCGGTGGCCGCGCC
>DASQDS010000456.1:0-3023 GCA_035634075.1 Pilimelia sp.
GCCGCACGGGGAGGCGCCCCATCCGCCACGGGTGAGCGCGATCCGTCCCGCACGCACACGGAGACGCAGCCGGGACACGCTGCCCCGGCTGCGTCCGTGCGGCACCTTCGCGCATCGCGTGGCACACCCTCAGCGGTTGCGCCGCGACACACGCCGCGCCGTGCGGCGTCCCGTACGCCGAGCTACCCGGCGAGATCCGAACATGTCCTCACCTCCTTGGGCTTCGCTGCGGCCGGCCCGTCCCGATACTGCCGTCGCGTTCCCGGATGCCGCCTCATCCAGGACGGGTGAGATCGGCGGTCGCGCGCCCCGCGCCGCGGCGACGACCCGACCGCCGTGCCGCGCGGGGGCGCCGGCGGCCCGGGGCGGTGGGCCGTCGCCGCCGGCAACGCGGTTTCATTCGTGCGGAATGAGGCCGGGAGCCCGGCCAGCGTGGCTCACTGGTCCGACGCCGGCGACGCGATCCGGCGGTGCAGATCAGCGAAGGGATGTGTACGAATCATGGCAACCCTCGTCGCCATCGGCTACCCCGACGAGACCACCGCGACCGCCGCGTCCTTGGCGGCCCGACGTCTCGCCAAGGACCTCATCATCCAGCCGGACGCCATCGCGGCCATCATCCGAGACCGCGAGGGCAAGTTCCATGTCACCACCAGCCACCATGCGGTGGCCGGCGGCACGACCTGGGGGATGTTCTGGGGCCTGCTGTTCGGCATGCTCTTCTTCGTCCCGATCCTCGGCATGGCCATCGGCGCCGGGATGGGTGCTCTCCTGGGCAAGATGACCAAGGGCGCGATCAACAAGGAATTCCAGGCCCAGGTGCGCGACCTGCTGCAGCCCGGCACGTCGGCGTTGTTCCTCGTGGTTGAGCAGGTCACCCCCGACAAGGCCGTTGAAGGCCTCGCTCGATTCGGCGGCACGGTGCTCAAGTCGTCGCTGTCCAAGGAGGCCGAGGCGGAGCTGCAGAAGGCCCTGCACGGCTCGGCGGACGACCCGCAGGACGACGCGGTGCCGACCCCGGCCGCCTCCGCCGTCGCGTAACCACCGATCCGGCGCCCCGTCCGCCACTGGCGGGAGGTGGACCGGCCGCCGGATCACCTCGGGGATGCCGGCCCTGAGTGGGCGTGGGGCCGGCATCCCCCCATTCATGCGCGCGTTCATTCGCGCGGTATGACGCGCCACCGGGGCCCGGCGACCAGGCTGGCCCCATGAGACGGATGTCTACCTGGATGGCCGTGCTGACGGCCGCGACGATTCTCGGTGTCGCCGGATGCGGCACGGATCAGCCGCCGGTGTGCGACAGCCTTGCGGCCGCACAGGCGACGATGAATCACATCCGCAACGCGAACGTCGCGGAGAACGGCCTGGCCCCGCTTGAGGCGCAACTCCAGCAGCTGAACGTGGACGTCAGTCGGCTGCGCGCCGACGCCGCGACGCATCTCGCGCCGGAGTTTGCGGCGGTCAAGGCGGCCGCCGACCAGCTCTCGGCGAGCCTCGCCGCTGCCCGGGAGGTCCCCGACGCGGCCCATCTCAGCGCTGTCCGGACGACGCTGGGCGCGGTGCAGGTCAGCCTCCGGAGCCTCGGCGACGCCATGTCGGACACCTGCTGAGTTCCGGCGGATCGGCGGCCTGCTCGGCGAGCTGATCGCCGGCGTGGATGCCGAGAACGAGGCGATGGCCGTCGGGCGGGACTGGACGCTGCTGCGGTTCCGGGTCAGCGGTGTCGAGCGGCCGCTGGTCCGCGGCGGCTGGTCCGGACCGGGTGCGCCCACCCACGACAGTCACATCCGGTCGCGCCACGGCTGGTTCACCGGCCGCGGCAGGCCAGGTATCGCGGCGGCCAGGAACGGCCCGGCGAGCGCGGTGCGGTCCGCCTCCCGGGCGGCCACCTCCACGCGGCCGCCGTCGTCGAGCCGCAGGGTGAGGATCAGCGGCAGGGACCCGAGCCCGCGGACCTCCACCGGGCAGCTCGATCGGATCGCGTGGTCGAGGCGGCGGACGGGCAGCGAGACCGTGCGCGGCTGCAGCAGGCCGCGTTGAACGAGCAGCACGTCGTGCACCCACTTCGCCCGGGTGCGACCGCGGCGCCAGCCGAAACTCGGCACGTCCGACCAGCTGTCCAGCCAGCGGAGCTTGCAGCGGAATGCGGATCCACCCCGGATGAACCGCAGGCGCGCGCCGACGCCGGCGGCGAGTGCGCCGAACAGGAACGCCCACGGCATCAGCAGCACCAGCACGATGGTTGGCATGTCCACTCCTTCGACGTCGGGCAGGCGGGCGGCGGGCCGCGCGTGCACCGCCCGGCCCGCCACCGTGGGCCCCAGCTTGCGAGCGCACCGCCGGCTGCACGTCATCCCAGCCGGATGACCGCCGGGCGTCCGGGACCGTCCGGGCCGGCCTGCCGCGCGGGTGGCATCGCCCACGACGGGTGGCGGCTGGGCCCGCCGCGGGCGTGTTCCGGAAGGCTCGCTGGGGCGCGGCGCAAGGTCACGGACGGTCAACTATCCGATCCGGGCGATGTGCCGCCGGCCGACCCGACCGACGCTGATGCCCGAAGACACCAGCCTTAGCGTCGGGGGTCAGTCGTGACATGCACCCTTGAACCTGTGGCGTCGGCGCAGCAGCCGGGCGCCGTCGGCCAGGTCAATCCACTCCTACAGTCCAAAATCACCGTTCCGGACCCGCCCGCCTTCATGGTGCCCCGCGACCGGCTGTCGACCCGCCTGTTGTCGTGTGGCCGGGACCAGGTGACGGTGGTCACCGGTCCGGCGGGTAGCGGCAAGACCCAGGCGGTGGCCGCGTGGGTGCGTGGCGGCCGCGACACGGACCAGGTCGCCTGGATCACTTTGGAGGAGGGCGACAGCACGCCGGCCGTCTTCTGGACGTACGTCGTGGAGAGCCTGCGCCGGGTCGGCGTCCCGCTGTTCCCGGGCCGGGCCGACCCGGTGCCACCGGACGCGGTGACCCGGGCGTTCCTGATCCGCCTCGCGGCGCAGTTGGCCGGCCAGCCGCGCCCGGTCACG
>DASQDS010000457.1:0-31043 GCA_035634075.1 Pilimelia sp.
GGCCGTCACGGCCGCGAAGACGGCGGCGATCGTGGGGCTGGCGTGCACGTTCGGCGCCCTCGCCGGCGGCGCGTCGCCGGCGGTCACCGATGACCTGACCCGGTTCGGCCGGGCCATCGGGATGATCTTCCAGCTCACCGACGACATGGAGGAGTTGTTGGGCGACCCCGCCCAGCATGGCCAGCAGCCCCATCGTGACCTGCACGCACGCAAGAAGACTCCGATGGTGGTGGGCGCCCTGGCCTCGCCGACGCCGGCCGGGGCCGAGCTGCGCGAGCTGTTCGGCTCGCCGGCCGCGCTGGGCGACGCGGGCGCGTTGCGCTGCGCCGACCTGATCGAGCGCTGCGGTGGGCGGGATTGGGCGTACGCGGCGATCGCCGGGTACCTGGCCGAGGCGGAGTGCGCGCTTGAACGGGCGGTGCCCGATCCGGTGCTGCGGTCGGAGCTGGCAGGCTACGCACGGCGGCTGGCTGCGGCGGCGGACCGGTGAGCGGGACCAGGCCCGCGCATTCGCGGCTGGGCCACGCGGTCGTGGTCGGCGGCGGCCTCGCCGGACTGGCCGCCGCGCGGGTGCTCGCCGACCGGGCCGACCGCGTCACAGTCCTCGAACGGGCGGCCGTCGACGCGGGCACCGGCGTGCGCGGCGCGCTGCCGCAGGAGCACCACCCGCACGTGCTGCTCCACAGTGGACAGGCGGCGCTGGAGGAGCTGTTTCCCGGGATCACCGCCGAGTCGGCCGGGCACGCGGCCGCGGCGTTCGACTGGGGAGCCATGACCACGCAACTGCCCGGCCAGGTCGCCGGCCGGTTCCGCACCGGCATCGACTTGCGCCCGGTGCCTCGCCCGGCGCTGGAACGCCTGGTGCGCACGCGGGTCGCCGCACATCCGCGGATCCGCACCGTGTGCGGGGTGCGCGTGGACGACCTGTCCTGGTCCGCCGACCGGCGCACGGTGACCGGGGTGCGGGGTCGCAGCCGCGCGGGTGAGCCTGTGGTGCACGCCGCCGACCTTGTCGTCGACGCCAGCGGTCGGCACAGCCGGCTGCCGAGCTGGCTCGCCGGGAGCACCGGGGCGCCGGTGCCCGCCAGGACCGTGGCCGTGCCGCTGTGCTACGTCTCGGCCGTGCACGACGGGCCGCCCGGCGCCGGCCCCGGCTTCACCGCCTACTACGAGCCCGTGTACGCCCCGATGGTGCGGCGGGGGGCGCTGGTGCTGCCGCTGCCGGACCGGCGGTGGCTGGTCGGACTGATCGCGGTGGGCGAACCGGTGCCGGTCGCCGACCCCGAGCGGATCGCATTCGCCCGGTCGTTGCAGAACCCGCTCGTCGCCGAGCTGGTGGCCACCGGGCCTCGGGTGTCCCCGCGTCCGCACCGCTATCTCCAGCGGAGCAGCAGGTGGTGGCAGTACCACCGGATCCGGCGCTGGCCCAGGGGGTTGGTCGCGCTGGGGGACGCCGTCTGCACCACGAACCCGATCTACGGCCAGGGAATGACGCTCGCCGTCCAGCAAGCGGTGGCGCTGCGCGACATCCTCGACTCCCATCCGCTCCACCGGGTCCCGGCCCGCTTCCAGCGGGCGGTCGCCACCCGTCTGCGCTTCCCGTGGCTGCTCTCGTTCAACGCCGACCGCGGTTGGTTGCCCGGCCCCCGGGCGCCCGGCGCCGCCGCCGTGCGGGGCTACATGCAGGTCCTGCTCGACCATGCCGTGCACGACGGCGAGCTGTTCCGCCGGCTCAACCTGGTCCAGCAACTCCTCGTGCCGCCGACCGGCCTAGTCGCGCCGGGCACCCTGCGGGCCCTGGCGGCATGCGTGGCGCGCGACCGTCGTCCCCGACCGCACGTGGCGGGCCGGCCCCCAGCGGGCGCGGGCGGCGGGGGTGCGCGGTGACCGGGGACCAGCTGACGCGGCACGTCGACGCGGCGGTCGAGGCCGCGGTGGAACACCTGCTCAGCCGCCGGAAGCAGAGCGGCGGCTGGTCGGACGTGCTCTCCGCGTCGCCGATGACCACCGCGTTGGCCCTGCTGGCGACCGTGCGCGCCGACCCGGACACCCGCGCCGAGGACGTCCGGACAAGTCTGGCCTGGCTGCGCGCCCACCAGCACCCGGACGGCGGGTGGAGCGTCTCCGATGTCCACCCGCCCAGCAGCCCGGGGACGACGGCCATCGTCGCCGCGGTCCTGCAGGCCCTGGACCCCGAGGACTCGCGGGACGCCGTCGCCCGGGCCGAGGAGTACGTCGAGGCGCACGGTGGTGACCGCGTCCGCGCCGGCCGTACCGGCAACGGGACCCGGTCCTGGCCGGCGGCCGTGCCCATCGTGCGGGCCGCCGTCGGGCTCGCGCCCGTGACCGCGCAGCCGTACCAGCCGGTCGAGGTGATGCTGCTGCCGCCCCGGCTGCGCGACCCGATCGGGATCGGCCTGCCGGTGGTGCTACCGCTCGGGCTGCTGCACGCGCACACCCTGCCGGCCGGCCGCCTTCGCCGGGCCGCGCAGCGGCGGGCCGAGCCGGCCGCCCTGCGGTGGCTGCGCGGGGTGCTGCACGACAACGGCGGGGTCAGCGAGTGCCCCATGATTTCCGCCCTGATGGTGCTCGGCCTGCACGGGGCCGGGGTCGGTGCGGACCTGTGCCGGCGGTCGCTGGAATACCTGCGTGCCTCGCGCCGGCCGGACGGCTCCTGGTCGCTGGTCCGCGACATCGAGGTGTCCGCGACGGCCTACGCGGTGCTCGCGATGGCGGAGGTTGGCGACGCCGCCGACGGGCGACTGGCGAGCACCCGGCGGTGGCTGCTCGACGCCCAGTGCGGCCGGTTCCCGCCGATGCGGATGCCCGCCGGGGGCTGGCCATCCATGCTGCCGTCCGGCTGGCCGGATTCGGAGGACACGGCCATGGTCCTGTCCTGCCTCGGCGCACTCGGGCTGACCCGGGAGCACCCGGCGGTGGACCGGGGGCTGCGGTGGCTGCGGTCCCGGCAGAACATGACCGGCTCCTGGTCGCTGTGGATCCGCGACGCGCCGATCGTCACCGACCGGCCGTGCCCGGCGGTGACCGCTCACGCCGTCATGGCGTTGCGGCGGTACCCCCCCACGCCCCGGGAGCAACGGAGCATCCGCCGGGCCCTCGGCTACCTGCGCCGGGCGCAGCGCCGGGACGGGTCGTACCACTCGTCGTGGTTCCGCACGTCGACATTCGGCACCGCGAAGGCCCTTGAGGCGCACGCCGCGGTGGGCCGCGCCGGAACGGCGCCAGCGGTCCGGGCCGGGCGCTGGCTGCTGGCCAACCAGGGGGCCGACGGTGGCTGGTCCGGCGGGTCCGGACCGGCCACCGCAGAGGAGACGGCGTGGGCCCTGTATGCCCTGCTTGCCGCCGGGTATCCGGCCGGGCACGCGGCCACGGTGCGCGCCGTGCGGTGGCTGCTGGACCGGCAGACCGCCAAGGGCAGCTGGGCGCCCGCCCCGGTCGGGCTGTTCTTTGACGACCTGGTGTACGCCGACGACCTCGTGGCGCACGCGTTTCCGCTCCGAGCGCTGGCACGCTGGCGTGTGGCGGCGAGGGAGGCGCCGTGACGGCCACACCGGAGCGCCGGATCGGCCCCCCGGTGCTCGCCCACACCGGCGAGTTGGTCCTGCCGGCGCTGCGGGCGGCCGTCGACCGGCTCGATCCCACCAACCGCGCGATCGCGTCGTACCACCTCGGTTGGCCCGACGGGGGTGGCACCCCCGTCGCGGGGTCCGGTGGCAAATGGATCCGCCCGACGCTGGCCCTGCTCTCGGCCCGCGCCTGCGGTGCCGCGGCGGCCGAAGCGGTGCCCGCCGCCGTGGCGGTCGAACTGGTGCACAACTTCTCCCTCGTGCACGACGACGTCATCGACCGGGACACCGTGCGCCGGCACCGGCCCACCGTGTGGGCGGTGTGGGGTGACGCCGACGCGATCCTGGTCGGTGACGCCATGCTGAGCCTCGCCACCGAAGTCGTGCTGGACAGCGGCGGACCCGGCCGCGCGGAGGCCGCGCGGTTGCTCGCCACCGCGATCCGCCGGCTCATCGCCGGGGAGTCGCTCGACGTGGCTTTCGAGCGACGGGCCGACGTGTCCCTGGCGGAGTGCCTGGCCATGGTGGGCGACAAGACCGGGGCGCTGCTGTCGGCCAGCGCCGCGCTCGGTGCGGTCCTTGTCGGCGGGCCGTCAACGACCGTGCGCGCGTTGAGCGCGTACGGCGCGGAGCTGGGCCTGGCGTTCCAACTCGTCGACGACCTGCTGGGAATCTGGGGCGACCCCGCCCGTACCGGCAAGCCGGTCGCCTCGGACCTGCGTTCCCGCAAGAAGACCCTGCCGGTGACCTGGGCCATCCACCACGGGGGGGCGGCCGGGCGGGAGCTGGGCCGCCGGCTGGCCGACCCGGATTCCGACCCGGCCGACCTCGCCGACCTGGTGACGCGGGCGGGGGGCCGTGCCTGGGCGACCGCCGAGGCCGGACGTCGGCTCACCGCGGCGGAGGCGGCCCTCGCCACGGCGGCGGTGCCCACCGACGTCGCGGCCCACCTGGGGGCGCTCGCCCGGTTCGTCTGCGACCGGGACCGGTGATCCCATGACCCATCCCCGCCTTCCCGTACGCGACGAAAGGTGCCCGGGTGATGACATTCCCATTTCCGGTTGAGCGGTGGGACTGCGCCGCCGCCCCGTACGCGGCCCGGCTGGCCGGCGACCCGCTGGGCCGGGTCAGGGTGCCGAGCGGGGACTCGGTGGTCCTCGCGGCCCGGTACGCCGACGTCGCGGCGATCCTCGCCGACCCCCGGTTCTCCCGGGAACTGTTCCACCCCGAGGCGCCGCGGTACTACCCGGACTTCGACATCTCGGATGCGCCGGACGCGATGATCAACATGGATCCGCCGGAGCACACGCGGCTCCGCCGGCTCACCGCGAACACGTTCACCGCCCGCCGGATCGAGGTGTGGCGCCCCCGGGTGCGCGACCTCGTCCACGCACTGCTGGACTCCATCGACGACGAGGTCGTGGATTTCGTCCAGGCCGTCGCGTTTCCCCTGCCGGTGCGGGCGATCTGCGACGTCATGGGCGTCACCGAGTTCGACTGGGAGCGGGTCCGATCCTGGTCGCAGGCGCTGATCAGCTCGTCCGGTCGCACCGTTGACGAGCGGATCGTCGATGCGCTGGAGTTCGCCGGCTACATCATCGAGCTCATCCAGCGGCACCGCGCCGAACCGGGGGACGGCCTGCTGAGCGCCCTGATCGACGCCCGGGATGAGGGCGACCAGCTCACCGACGCAGAGCTGGTCCGCATCGCCCAGGGCCTGTTCGTCGGCGGGCACGAGTCGACCAGTGTGGCCCTCTCCCGGGCGGCGTTGCGGCTGCTCGCTCCACCGGTCGACTACCGGCGGCTGGTCGCGGACCCCCGCCTGATCGACGCCGCGGTCGAGGAGATCCTCCGGGTCGAGGTGCCGATCGAGACAGCCTTCATCCGGCTGGCGACCGAGGATGTCGACCTGCCCTCGGGAAAGATCCGCCAGGGCGACGGGGTGCTGCCGTGCCTGCGCAGCGCCAACCACGATCCGGCGGTGTACCCCGACGCCGACGCGTTCGACCTCGACCGGGAGGCGCGGCCCCACCTGGCGTTCGGGCGGGGCCCCCACCACTGCCTCGGCGCCGGACTGGCCCGGATGGAGCTGCAGGAGGCGCTGCGGGTCCTGGTGACGCGGCTGCCCAACCTGTCCCTCGCCGAGGACCCCGACGCGATCAGTTGGCACCGGGACTGGGTGCACAAGCCCACCCGGGTCCTGGTCAACCTCGGCCGGCGCGGTTAGCGCACGCCGGCCCGTCCAGCCCCGCCCCCGGGAGGTGCCCACGATGTCCACGCCCACTCCACCCGCCGGAACCGGCCGCCAGCCGGAGGCGGACGCCGCCGCGCCGTCGCTACCGCGCGGCCGGCTCGTCCGCGCCGCACCGCTGGTCGCCCTGGCCGGCCGGACCGCCGCCGAGGCGCTGGTCGGCCGGGTCAGCGGCAGGGACGCGCAGTGGCACCACGCCCGCGCCGCCGAGCGGTACGCCACCGTCCTGGGTCGACACCGAGGGCTGCTGATGAAGGTGGGGCAGATCCTGTCGTTCGTGCCGATGGCCCCGACGTCGCAGCCGGGCGGCCCGCAGGATCTGTACCAGAACGCCCTGGCCAGGCTGCAGGACGACGCGCCGCCGATGTCAGCGCAGGAGGCGGCCGCAGTGCTCACGGCCGAGTTGGGGGCCCCGCCCGAGGACCTGTTCGCGGAGTTCGATCCGCAACCGCTGGCCGCCGCTTCCATCGGCCAGGTGCACGCCGCCCGCCTGGCCGACGGCCGGCGGGTCGCGGTCAAGGTGCAGTACCCCGGGGTGGACGAGGCAATTCGGGCCGATCTCGCCAACGCCGGGCTGCTCTCCACGTTCCTTCAGTTGATCTTCGGAGTCGCCCCGAACCTCGGCAAGGCCGACATCCGCGGCATGACCGCGGAACTGACCGCGCGGATCAGCGAGGAGATCGACTACCGGACCGAAGCGCTCAACCAGGCGGCCTTCGCGGACGCGTACCACGGCCATCCCTTCATCCGGGTCCCGCGCGTCGTGCCGGAGCTGTCCGCCCGGCGGGTGTTGACCATGGAGTACGCCGACGGCCTGCGCTGGGCCCGGGCCCGGCACGCCGACCCCGAGCTGCGCGACCGGTGGGGCGAGGCGATCTACCGCTTCACCTTCGGCAGCCTGCGCCGGATGCACCGGTTCAACGGCGATCCGCACCCCGGCAACTTCGTCTTCCACCCGGACGGGACGGTCACCTTCCTCGACTACGGCTGCGTGCGCCGGTTCACGGCCGACCAGGTCGCGTTCATGCAATGGTCGGTGCAGGCCGCCGTCGACGGCGACGCCCAGGCGCTGTGGGCCGGTTTCCTCGATGGCAGCATGATGGTGCGCGACGGTGCGCCCACCCCGGATGCGCTGCTGGCCTGGTTCCGCGAGTCACTGAGACCGTGCACCGACCCGCAGCCCTTCATGTACACCTCGGAGCACGCCGCGGCGGTCATCCGGCGCATGTTCTCCCCGTACGGCCCGCACCGCACCGTGGTCCGCAAGGTCTCCATGCAGCCGCACTACCTGCTGCTGATGCGGATCGACCTCGGCGTCACCTCGGTACTGGGGACCCTGCGGGCGCGCGCGAACTGGGAGGCGATCCGCCGCGAGTACGACTGCGGCGACCCGCCGTCGACCCGGTTCGGTGAACAGGACAGCGCGTACCGCCTGGGCCGGGACGCCGGCGGGGCCACCCCGGCCGCCCCCGCCGGCACGGACTGAGGCGGGAGTCGTCATGACGTTGACCGAACCCGCCGCCCCCGCCGGTGCGGCCGGGACCGCCGCCGAATTCATGGTTCTCACGCCGGCCGAGATGTGCGAGGTCGCGCGCCGCAACCCCGCCCGCGACACGCCGCTGGGCGAGCGGCTCCGGCTGTTTCTCATGCTCGGCCGACCGCGCACCTGCGTGCCCGCCTGGCTGTCGTACTGGCTCGGCACCGCCTACGCCGACCGGGGCCTCGGGGCGGGCACCCTCTTGCTGGGTGCCGTCCTGGCGTTGCTGACCAGCTTCGCGGCGAACCTGCACAACGCCTACACCGACCTCGCCGAGGACTCTCGCAACCTGCCCGGGCGGGTGTACCTCGTAGCCCGCTACGGCTACCGACGGCTGCGCACCACGCTGGTGGTGCTGGACGCGGCGATGCTCGCCGCCGCCGCGCTGCTCGGCCCGGCGTTCCTGATGTGGTTCGCGGTGGCGGTGCTCGCCCTGCACCAATACTCCTTCCGCCCCCTGCGGCTCAAGGCGCGTCCGTTCGGCGGGCTGGTGCTCTTCGCCGGGGTGCTGCCGGTGCCGTTCCTGTGCGCCTGGGTGATCGATCGGCCCCGACTGGTCGTGCCGTGGGTATCCGAGCCGTTCCTTGCCGTCCTCGTCTTTCTGTTCCTGTGGTTCCTGGCGAAGGGCCTGTTCAAGAACGTGCCCGACTATCACGGCGACCGGGCCGCCGGGGTGCGTACCTCCGCAACGGTCTTTGCGACCTGGCGGGCGGCGAGCCTGACCGCCTCCGCGGTGACCCTGGGTACGTTCACCCTGCCCGCGGTCCTGGTCGCCGCCGACTACGCGCACCCCCGCGTGCTGCTGTCGCTCCTGTTCTGGCCGGTCGCCGCCGTGCAGTGCGCGCGCCTGGTGCGCGCCGCCGACGGGGCGCAGGCGAACCAGGTGCTGCGCGCCGACATGGTGCTGTCCATCGCCTTCCTCACCGCCATCCTGGTGCTGCAGGCCCCGACCGGGCTCACGGTCGTCGCGGTCGCGGTCGCCGCGCTGATCCTGGTCGGCTCCGACGCCCTGGGGATCGACTCCCGGCGCCGGCAGGACAGCGGCGCAGCGGCACCCGCGCGCGCCGTGCACCGGCCGCGCACCCCGCAGCACCTGTTCGACCGGGTCGCCCCGTACTACGACCGGATGAATTCGGCGTTGAGCCTGGGCGCTGACCGCTGGTGGCGACGGGTGGCCACGGCGGCGCTCGATCCCCCCGCGGGGGCGCGGGTCCTCGATGTCGCCACCGGCACGGGGGCGATGGCGTTCGCCGTGCTCCGCCGGTACCCCCGGGTGCGGCTGGTGGTGGGCTGCGACCTCAACGTGTCCATGCTGCGGGTCGCCACCGCGCGGGCGGAGCGCGACGCGGTCCGCTCGCGCACGCGGTTCGTCCGCGCGACCGCGGAGCGCCTGCCGCTGCCAGACGGGTCGTTCGACGCGGCGACGCTGGCGTTCGCGGTGGACGACTTCGCCGACCCGGCGCGGGCCATCGCCGAGCTGCGCCGGGTGTTGCGGCCCGGGGCGCGGCTGGTCCTGCTGGAGCTGTCGATGCCGGGTCACCCGGTGCCCCGCCGGCTGTACCGGGCGGCGCTGCGCCTGCTCACCGTGGTGGGCCGGGCCCCCGGCTGCGCCGGCTACCGGCACCTGCGCGACGAGATTGTCGGGTACCGGGGCGCGGACGCGGTCGCCGATCTGTTGCGGCGGACCGGCTTCGGCGACCCTCGCCGGCAGAGCCTCGCGTTCGGACTGGCGACCCTTCACGTCGCCGAGGTCACCGGCCCCGCGCCGGCTGGGGAGTAGGGGGAATCATGCAGGCCAACCGGTACCTCTGGTCCGACGTGCGGGGCCGGCGCCGGGTCGCCGACGCATTCGTCGAGTTGCTCGGCGCGGCCGGCACGGTTCCGGTGTTCACCATGCCGGCCGAGTCGCTCAACCCGATCGTCGACGCGATCCGCCGATCCCCCCGGCACCGGCTCGTGGTGGTCCGCAACGAGGCTGCCGGCGCCCTCATGGCGTCGGCATACGCCAAGGTCACCGGCACCGTCGGGGTCTGCCTGGGCACCGCGGGGCCGGGAGCGACCCACCTGCCACTGGGGGCGTACGACGCGACCGCTGACCGCGTACCGGTACTGGCGGTCAGCGGACAGGTCGCGGCTGAGCACGTCGGCTCGGGCTACTTCCAGGAGCTGGACTCCGTGCGCCTGTTCGCCGACGCGACGGCCTGGACGGGGCTCGTCACCACGCCCGGCCAGGCCGCGCTGATGACGACGGCGATGTCGCACGCCCTTCGGAACCAGGCCGCGGCGCACCTCGCGGTTACCGTCGACACCCTCGCCGCCGCGCTGCCCGCCCCCATCCGCCCGGTCGACCCGTCGTGGCTCGTCCCGGCCGCGGTCGACGACAAGGATTCACTGGCCGAGGTGCTCAGCCTGCTCGCCCCCGGGCGGACCGCGGTCGTCGTGGGCAGGGTCGGCGGGGAGGTGCCGGCCGCGATCGAAACGCTCGCCGTCCGCACCGGCGCGGCCGTCCTCGTACTGCCGGAGGGGTACGGCTACTTTCGCGAGCCTCGGTCGTACCCGGCGGTGAAGGTGGGCCAGGACCGGGCGGACACCGCGCGGGCGCTGCTCGCCGAGGCGGGCGGCGTGGTGGTAGTCGGTCCGTTGACCGCATCGGTGGCCCGGCTGCTACCCAACGGCTGCCCGGTCGTCCAGGTCGCTCCGCTCAGTGAGTACGGCCGGCCACGGCCGATGGGCGTGACCCGGCTGGTCGGCGATCAGGCGCACCTGCTGCGTCAGCTCGCCGAAGCGGCGCCGGGGGACCGTGGCGGCGGGCTGACGCGGGCGCTGGACGAGGTGCGCTGGGACCCCGACGTCCCGCCCGACGTCGCCCGCACCTGGCGGGAGCTCGACGCCGCGCTGCCGGTGGACGCGGTCCTGTCGGTGGAACCCGGGCCGCTGCTCGACGGGGCGTTCCGCTGGCTGCCGGTCCGGGAGCGGACCGTCGTGTCGTCCTACGGGCTCGCCGCCACGGGGTTCGCCCTGCCCGGCGCGATCGGGGCGGCGTACGGCGGCGCCAGCCGGGCATACGCGTTGGCCACCTCGGACGGGCTGGCCGAGTCGATGGCCGAACTGCAGACCGTACGTCGGCACGAGCTGCCGATCACTGTCGTGGCGTGGCCGCAGGAACCGCCGATGCCCGGCGGGATCGACCATGCCGCCTTCGCCGCCGCCTGTGGCGTCCCCGTTCACGCGGCCGGCCCGGGCGGGGCGGGGGAGGCGCTCGCCGATCCGGGCCCAGGGTCCGCCTTCGTCGCCCTCGCCGCCCCGGCCGCCGGACGGGAGACGATCGCCGTCCGGTCGGGCCGCCGCGGATCGACGTCGCCTGCCGGGACCGGCCCAGCCGACGTGCTCGGGCGGGCGCTCGCTGCTGAGGGGGTGGACACGGTATACGTCCCGGCCCGCCCTGGGCTGCGGCCGTTGCTCGCTGCCTGGGAACCGGCCCTGCGCATCACGGCGGTCGCCCAGGCCGAGTCCGCGGCGCTGATGGCCTCGGCCGCCGGCAAGCTCGGCGCCGCCCCCGCGGTGTGCGTAACGGGTACGCCCGGCGACCTCGTGATGCAGCTCAACGGGCTGTATGACGCCGCGTTCGACGGCAGCCCGGTCGTCGTGCTCACTGTCGAGGAGGCGCACGACGTGGTCCGCTCCACTGAGCTGCTCGCCGGAGTGGTCCGGGCCAGCGTGCGGCTCACCCCGGGGCCGGACGGCACTGCGGCGGTACGGGCCGCGGTCCGGCTGGCTGCCGCGGAGCGGGCGGTGGTCCATGTGCGCGTGGACCGGGCTGCGCTGGCCTGCACTGGCAGCGAGGACGCCGCCGCGACCGGTGGTCCGGGCGGGCGGGCAGGCGACCCGGCCACGGCGACCGGCGTTCCGGCGGCTCTCACCCACCGGCGGGTGCTGCCGGCCGAGCCGTTGCTCGCTAAGGCGGCGCGGATGCTGGACCGGTGTCGCCGGCCGGCGATCCTCGTCGGCCGGGGTGCGGTCGGCGCGCGGCACGAGGTCGAGCAATTAGCCGAACTGCTCGCCGCCCCGGTGTTGACCACTCTCGGCGGTCGGGGTGTCCTGCCCGACGATCACCCGCTGCTGCTCGGCGGGGTCGGGTCGAGCGGCCAGCCCGTCGCGATGCGGGCACTGAGCCGCTGCGACCTCCTCGTCGTCCTCGGCGTTTCCCACCGCGGAACCGTCTTCGACGTGCCCGGCCGGTTCGTCGCGGTGCGGGTGGACCGGGACCCGGCCCAGCTCCGCCTGCCCGACCGGCCCGGCGTGGGGCTCTGCGGCACGGCCCGCGACGTGCTGCAGGACCTGATCGCTCGGTTGTCCGCCGTCCCGCCCGCTGACCGGCAGCGAGCGGTCCGGGTCCCGTGGGCCGGCCGGGCCGGTGCGCGCCCGTGGTACACCCGTGTCCCCGGCAGGATGCGTCCGGACGGGGTGCAGCCGTCGCTGGTCGCCCGAGGCATCGGTCCCGCCTTGGACAGCACCGGGCGGCGAGGTGTGGTGACCGTGGACGTGGGCTTGGTGACTCTGTGGGTGTACCGGTTCCTGACCGGTGACCACGACACGGTCTGGACCGGCTCGTTCGCCACCATGGGGTTCGCCCTGCCTGCCGGGGTCGTGGCCGGCCAACGGCACCCGGACCGGCCGGTGGTGGCGGTGTGCGGCGATGGTGGCATCGCGGTCACCATGGCGGAACTGGCGACCGTGGGGCGACTCGCACTCCCGGTGACCGTCATCGTGCTGAACAACGGCAAGCTCGGCGCCATCAAGTACGAGCAGCAGGTGATGGGCTGGCCTGAGTACGGCTCGCACCTGTGGAACTGCGACTTCGCCGGTTACGCCGAGGCGTGCGGGGTGACCGGTGTCCGGGTGGACCGTCCGGAGCGGGTGGGCCCGGTCCTCACCGAAGCCGTCCGGTCCGGCCGCCCGTACCTGCTCGACGTGCTCTGCGACCCGGACGAATTGCCCGTGCCGGCGCAGGGGCCGCACCCCCTGCAGGTAGCCGGCGTCCTGGTCACCTTCGCCCGGGAGATCCGCCGCACAATGCGGGGGGCGACCCGCGGGTCCGGGCCCCGCCAGCCACGCCGGGAACCCGCCAGCGGCGCCTCAGTCGAGGTCAGGCGCAACCGAGCACAGAGGGACATCAGGTGATGACGATGATCTGGCACATGCTCCGGGCCTCAGCCCGGGTGCCCGAGCCGTTCGGCCAGCTCCGGCTACTGCGGGACCTCACCGCCTTCGTACGGGTCAACTTCCTCCACGTCGGAGTGCGGCTGGACCTGTTCACCGCGTTGCGGCGCGGGCCGAGGTCCGCCGAGGAGCTGGCCGCGGCGGCCGGGGTGGTTGACCGGGAGGCGTTGACCATGCTGCTCGACCTGGGGGTCGCCTTGGGGGAGCTGCGTCGCGCCGGACCGGGGCGGTACCGGTTGACCGGCCGGCGCGCGGCGACGTTGGCGCGGCGACGCGCGGCAGCGGCCCTGGTGGAGGAAACGGTGGCCTATCACGGGACGGTCTATCAGGGCCTGCCCGACCTGCTGCGGGGCGGAGCGAAGGGTGACCACCTACGAACGATGGCGGAGACGGTCGCCGAGTCGTCGCGGATTCTGGAACCGTTCACCGCCGCGTTCGTCCGCGATGCGGTGCGCGGCCTGCGGGCGCCGCGGGTGCTCGACGTGGGCTGCGGGTCGGGCACCTACCTGGCGACCGTGGCCCGCGCGGTCCCGGACGCCAGCGGGGTGGGCCTCGACGTCCAGCCGCGGGCGGTGGACCTGAGCCGGCGGGCGCTCGCCGCGGCCCATGCGGGCGACCGGTTCGTGGTGCGACAGGGCAACGCAATGGACGACCCCCAGGCCGGACCCTTCGACGTGGTGCTGCTGCTGAACAACGTCTACTACTTCACCGACGTGGAGCGGCAGAAGCTGTTCCGGTCGCTGCGCGACTCCCTGGGTGAGCGGGGACGCCTGCTGATCGCCTCGATGTTCCACGGGCCGACGCCGACCGCCCTCAACTTCAGCCTGGTGCTCTGGGCCACCAAGGGCTGCCACCCGCTGCCCCGGCTGGCGCACGTGGTGGCCGAGCTGCGCGATAGCGGCTTCAGCGACGTGCGGGCCACCCGGTTGGCCCCACTGGAGCCGTACGTCGGGCTCGTCGCCAGTCGGTGACGCCCGTTGATCCACGCACTCGGTGACAGCCGCCCGCGCCTATCCTTCGGAGCTAATACGCGGCCCAGCGGGCGGGGCCGGTGAATAGTCGCGTTCCCAGATGTCGACCCATTTGGTGAGGGCGATGCGTCCGTGGGAGGGATCGGGGGTAGGCGTCGGTGGCTTGGGTACAGGTACTCAAGTGTGCGGAGGACCCCGCGCCTATCGTGGCGGCATGGCCGTCTCCTCCACCGATTCCCGCCGAGCCCCAAGCGCTGTTGCGCTCCTGACGTTGGCGTGGCTCGCAGCGGTGTTGGCGCTGCTGTGGTGGTTGATCGGCATCGGGCTGGAGAGTTGGGCCGATACCAATTCCGACCAGGCGAGCCGGGTGGCTCAGCGGCAGCGGGAGGGGGCGTACGCGACGCTGCTGCTGGCTGGGGTGGCCCTAGGTGGGCTCCTCACCATCGCGGTCATCGCGTTCGCCGGTCGTCTCAGCAAGACCGGGGTCGTCTACCTGGGACTCGCCATCCTGCTTGGGGTGATCCTCTGCCCGGCCGCGGGGGCTGCCTATCGGGAGATCTACCCGCCGCCGCCGCCGTCAACGCCGGCTCCCGGGGGGTGCCAGGAGTACAGCGGTGGTGAGGCTCGCTGCCCGGGCGGGTGAGCTGGCCGGGCCGTAAGATTCCTTTGGCGACGACGGCGCGCTGCTCAGCGACATCGCCACCGGCCTCGACGCGCAAGTCGTCGCCGGTTTGGCATCGGGCACTTCCCCGACACGTGCCCGACGTGCTTACCGAGCTCTCCGCGCGGATGCCCCTGGTGATGAGCGCACGCATCGGGGACGGACCGGTCCTGACTTCCCATCTACGGGTTCCGCGGCTCGGCGCACGACCTGATCTCCCGCGTGACTGATCCCGGCTGGGCTGCCCGACCCGTGCAAGGCCTGGCAGAGCCGGTGGGGCAAGGATCTGGCGGCCGATCTGGTCCAACAATCCGCAGCAACGGCTGAACAAGGAGATCCGCCGGCGCACCGACGCCGCCGGGATCCTCCCGAACCGGCGACAGCGCCGCGGGTACGTCCAGGACGGTTTCACGTCGGCGACCAGGCGCTGGTCGTGCTTGTGCAACGGGTCGGCGGGACGCGGCATGCACTCGACGAAGTCCCGGCCAGCGGACGCAAGGATTAGCATGGACTAATATAAGGCGAGGCTGTTAACATGCGCCCATTCACTCGAGAACTGGAGCGCTCCGTCATGAAGAACACCGTCTCGATCGAGATCGCCCTGCCCCGGGAGCACGTGGTCCAGCTGCTCGCCGACCCGGCACACCTGCCGAAGTGGCTGCACGGTCTGGTGCTGCATGAGCCGCTGAGTGGGGTGCACGGGCAGGTCGGCGCCACGTCGCGAGTCGTGATGCAGATGGGGCAGCGCAGGATCGAGTGCACAGAGACCATCACCCGCCGGGAACCGGTGGACCTGCACGAAATCCCGAGCGAGACCGTCGTTCACTTCGACCGCGAAATCGTCGGCAAGGGCATGTGGAGCGCCGTGCGTGACCGCCTGACGGAAGCGGGTCCGGATACGACGCTGTGGGAGGCCGAAAGCGAGTACAGGTTCAGCGGCCTGCTGATGCGGCTAGTTGGGCTCCTCATGCCCGCCGCCTTCCGCAAGCAGTCGCAACAGCACATGCAGGACTTCAAGGCCTTCGCCGAGCAGGGAAAAGATGTCCGCGAAGCCAGGCGCTGATCAGACGCGAATCTGCCGCGATGGTGCGCCTGACCTTCATGCTGGGGTCCTGGTAACCACCGTAGGTGGGTTCTCGACGTGGTGTGGTGCAGGAGGCCCAGACGATCGCGGCGGCGCGGTTGCTGGTCGTGTGCTGACGGAGGTCGAGTTGGTGGTTGCGTTCGAGGATCGAGTGGCCCTAACTCGGGTAGATCACGAACTCGTGTTCGACGCCGGAGTGGCGTTGTGCGCGGTGGAGATACACGGCCTGGCCGAGGGGGACGTTGGTGTCGTCAGCGCCGTGCAGGATGAGCACCGGAGTACAGACGCGGCTGCGAAGGGGATCGGGCTGACCGCGTCATGGGGGTGCGGGCCGACGCCGGACCAGCCGGTGCTGCCACCGAGCGCGGCTTCGAACTGGCCAATCTCCCCGGTCGCAGCCAGCATGCCCCAGTCGACGACGCCCGCGCCGACCAGCGCGGCGCGGTAACGGTCGGTATCAGCGGGAACGGGTGTTGGGGCGCCTTGTGTCACCGTTCGTAGTGGGCTTTCGCGTACCCGCTCAGATCGGTCAACGGCGCACCCGATAGCGCAGGTGCAGCACCCGGTTGCCCTGAATGACCACGTCAGGATCCTCCAACAGGTGCTGGGCGTCGACCGACCCGAAGTAGCGCTTGCCGGACCCGAACACGACGGGTACGACGTCCATGCGCACCTCGTCGACCAGACCCGCGGCGAGCACCTGGCCACCGACGTCGCCGGCGGCGACCTCCACCAAGCGGTCACCCGCAAGCTCCTGCGCCTTGGCCACGGCTGCCTCGACGCCGTCGACGAAGTGAAACGGCGCCCCGGGGTCCCAGCCCTCGGGCTGCGGCCGGTGCGTCACGACGACCACGTGGTCGATCCCGCCCGGAGGCTTCCCGTCCCAGCCGTCTGTCATGTCGAAGACGTGGCGACCGACGATTGTCACCCCGATCTGGTCCCAGTACGGCCGGGTGTAGTCGTAGGACGTCTGCGACACCTTCACCGCGCCGCTGGAGTCCAACGGGACGTCACCACTCGTCAACCAGTCGAACAGCGGTCCGGGCTGATCATTCTCGTCCGCGACGAAGCCGTCCACCGACACCGAGCTGTACATGACCACCTTGCCCACGGGGCCCTCCTTTGCTTTGGGTGCCCCCAAATTAGCGTGTCGTGAGCTGTCGCCCTTGTACAAAATCAATCGGCCGGCAGCGGCCAGCCGTCCAGCGCGTGGCCGGGATGTTCGCGCAGGAACCGCCGCCGGCACCGTCAGCCGCGAGCCGGTGTGGTGTCGAGGGGTCCGGTTGGAAGCCGGTGTAGAAGCCGTCCGTGGCCGACTGGGCGAACTGAGCGGGCTCAGCGGCCGCCTGCGCCTGGGCCGCGGCGTGCCAGCGCCCGTAAACCAGCGGCGCCGCCAGCCATCGGTACCGCTCCAACTCCTGCGGTGACGCGGCCTCGGCATGCGGCGCGGCGACCGCGTCGGCGTACCAAGGCTCGTGCACCCGCCGGGCCAGCACCTCGTCCATACCGAGGTCCGGCTGACTGCCGAGGACCCGCAGGGACGGAGCTACCAGCACGAGGTGGTGCGGGTCGACCGCGTACACCAGGCAGGTCCCGCCGCTGGCCGAATGTCCGAGCAGGTCCATGCGGTCCAATCGAAGGTGGTTGCGCGGCGCCTCGACGTCCTCGGCAAGCCGGTCCACCCGGTACGTGTCGGGATTCTCGGGAACCCACGACGCGCCCGTGCCGCGGTTGTCCAGGAGGACCAATGTCCGATGATCGCTCGGACGGCTTGGACGAGCGGCGCGTAGGCGGGTTGGCTGGTTCCGTTGCGGCGTTGGCGTGTCAGCCGACGTGTACGAACGACAGGGTGCTTCCGGTTGGGGCCGCGTGCCATGCGGCGCGCAGTTGCGGGTACCGGCCCATCTCGTTGCGTACTTCGGCGAGCGCGGTGGTTCGTTGTGGGCCGATCGGGTCAAAGGTCAAGCCGGTGTCCTGGATTTCCAGGTTGTCAAGGCCGGCCAGTTCCGGTTCGTCTTCGAAGCACATCTGCAGGTCGATCTGCCAGTAGGCAGGTTGCCAATCGGAGTCGTTCGGATCGCTGTCCTCGGCTATGGCGAGTTGCCGTGTGAACGACAGGGTGGGTCGGTTGTCGGTCCAGGTGTAGCGGCCCCACTGGACGATGAAGCCGTCGGCGTCGGCGTCAGGAGTCGGGTCGAGGCCATCGATCTCGATGTGCAGGAATTCGCAGAAGGCACGCCAGGCCGCTTCGACGTCGGTCACCGCGTCGGTATCGACGCCGTGCCGGTGAAGGACTTGGGCGAACGCGTCCGGGGTGGACCGCCAGGGAATGGGCATGGCGAACGGTATCAGGACATGCGCCGGTACCTGAGCTGGTTCTGGCGCAGCGCAGTGGTGACCGCCTCCCGAAGTACAGAAAAGGGGGTGCGCGGCAAGCGGCGAGGCGGTTGGATCAACAGGATGAGCCGGTTGTATCCCGAGATCGAACCGTTTGCCCAGGGCCTGCTCGACGTCGGCGAGGGCCACCTCGTCTTCTGGGAGAGCTGCGGCAACCCTCTCGGCAAGCCGGCACTGGTCCTGCACGGCGGGCCCGGTTCGGGAGCGGCCGCGTTCTGGCGGCGGTTCTTCGACCCCGTGGTGTACCGGGTGGTGCTGTTCGACCAGCGTGGTTGCGGGCGCAGTACGCCGGACGCGGGCGACGTTCGCACCGACCTGTCGAGTAACACCATGCCGCATCTGCTTGCCGACATCGAAATGCTGCGCGAGCACCTGGCGATCGACCGATGGCTCCTGCTCGGCGGGTCGTGGGGCAGCGCGCTCGGCCTCGGCTACGCCCAAAGGCACCCCGACCGGGTCAGCGAGATCGTGCTCTTCAGCGTCGTCACCAGCACACCCGCCGAGCACCGGTGGTTGACCCGCGACCTCCGGCGGATCTTCCCCGAGCAGTGGGAGCGGTTCCGCGATGCGGTACCGGCGGCCGAGCGTGCCGGCAACCTGCCCGCCGCCTACGCCCGGCTGCTGGCTGATCCCGACGAAACGGTGCGGGAACGGGCGGCGCGTGCCTGGTGCGCCTGGGAGGACGCGCTGGTGTCCAACGTGCCCGGCAGCCGGCCCGACCCCCGGTTCGAGGAGCGTACGTTTCGGATGACCTTCACCCGGCTCGTAACCCACTACTGGGCGCACGACGGTTGGTTCGCCGATGGCGAGCTGATGGCGGGCGCGCATCGGCTCGCCGGCATTCCCGGTGTGCTCGTACACGGCCGGCTCGACCTCGGCAGTCCTGTCGACGTCCCGTGGCGGCTGGCCAACGTATGGCCGGAGGCGACCCTCGAGCTGGTCGACGAGGCCGGCCACGGCACCGGGCGGGGTGTCGGCGACGTGGTCATCGACGCCCTGGACCGTTTCGGCTCCTCTCACCGCGGCCACCAAGGGTCCACAACACCGGATCCGTGAGGTGCAGCACTGTAGAGACCCTGTAGTCACATGGATTTCGCGGCGGCCTTCGTACGCGGCCACGCGACCCGCGTACGCGGGTCGTTGTCGGACGCCCTGGTGAGGAATCTGGCCGATCATCGTGGGGGTTGGGCCCTCAGCAGCCACGCACCAAATGCGGTGACCGCCTCGATGACCTCGCTGAAGCGGAGGGAGTAGCACAGGCCGAAGGCGTGGCCGGCGCCCGGTAGCTCGGCGTACACGACGGGCCGGGTACTGACCGCACGGAGCCGGGCGACGAATTCGCGGGTGTCCTCCACCAGGGTCAGGCTGTCCTTGTCCCCGTGCAGGACCAGGAACGGCGGCGCATCCCGCAGCCGGTCGACTGGCGACGAGCCAGGGCCTTGGACGCGGCCGTAGAATCCGCCGAAGCCGATCACCGCGGCTACCGAGGTGTCCGCGGTCTCGAAGCCCGGCTGGAAAGCCGGGTCGCCGGGAGTCAAGCCGATCATCGAAGCCAGGTGGGCGCCGGCCGAGGCTCCGGACACGATGACCGTACGCGGGTCCCCGCCGTGATCGGCGATGTGGGACCGTACCCAGGCGATCACCCGTTTGGCGTCGATGTGGGCGTCGGGAAAGTGGTGAGCTGGTGCGAGCCGGTAGTTGGCGCTCACGCACACCCAGCCTTGGGCGGCGAGGTGGTGGAACAGGGCACGGCTGCCTTGGCGTTTGTGTCCCGTGCGGAAGCCGCCGCCGTGGAAGTACACGAGGACGGGCCTGCCGGTGGGGCGGTCCCGGCGGTGGTAGACGTCGAGCAGGTGGCGTCTGCCGGCGTCGCCGTAGGCGAGGTTCCCGACCCGGACGACGTGGCGGGGCCGAACGACGAACGGGAAGAGCAGGATCTGCGCCCACGGCCGGCGCACCTGCGCCAGCTCGATGCCGGCGTCGTCGGCGAAGGCCCGTCGCAGCGCCGCGCCGGTCGTGAGCGCCCGCCGGATCAGCACGGCGAGGCCGCCCGCGGTGAGCACCGTGACGGCGAACGCGACCAGTCCGCCAGGTGAGGTGAGGTCGCCCTGCACGAACGCGAGGACGCTGTTCGCGGTCAGGGCGTACAGGGCGAGGAACGGCAGTTCGTTGATCAGTAAGGTCGCCCAGAAGCTCCAGTAGCTCGGGGTCGTGTGGGCGGGTCGCGGTCCGATCACGGCGGTGGCGGTGCAGAACGCGAGGAGCGCAACGGACAGGACGTACCCGATCGGCACGGTGTCCGTCCTCATCGGTGGGTCCGCCCATCGGGCATGGCGATGCCCAGCGCAGTGCCGGCGGACGAGATGATTCGGTACGTCATGGCATCGCACCCCCTCGTGAACCGCGGTCAGAATGTGGCGATCGGGTTCACCGGGCTGCCGGACGTGCCGGCGAAGCGGACCGGCGCGACCGCGAGGTGGAAGTCCCACTGGCCGAGCTCGGCAGCCGTTGCCGCGCACCCCTCAAGGTCGCAGTTGTCGAGCAGCCACAGACCCATCGCGACGAGACCCACGGCGTGAACCGGCATCAACACGTCTTCGTACCCCGACGGCTGAACGTCCTGGGGGGTGTCAGCGCCGATCAGCGCGACCTGCCGTTCATGTAGCCATGGCAGGCAGGACGCGTGCCAGCCGGCCTGCGTGAAACCGCTGGCCTCACCCGCCTCGTGCCGGACGCGGCCATAGCCGGTCCGCAGGAGTACCGCATCGCCGGGTCGCACCCGTACGCCCTGGCGACGCTCGGCTTTCTCGAGATCGTCGGGAAACACACCCTGACCCGGTTCCAACCACGACACATCGCGGGCCCTCGCAATGTCCAGCAGGACACCACGCGTGACGATCCCGTCCGCCGCCGCCGTGACGGCCGCCCATGCCGATCCCGTTGCGGCGTCGACCAACGAGTGCGACCGCCCGTTGTACATCGTGCCGTCCCAGTAGATGTGGCACGGCGAGTCGACGTGGGTGACGGTGTTGCCGTGGAACCTGATGCCGAGCCGCTCGGACGAAAAGCCCCAGCGCCGGTCGGCGCGGAAGCCGGGCAACGGCATGTTCTCGGCACCCGGCATGTCTGCGGCGCACGGGCACGTCGTCGTCGACCGCTCCATGTCTCCCGGTACGGCAACGTCCCATGCGCATGACACGCTCCTGCCGTGACGCACGGCCCGCGCCGCGGCCAGCCGGACGTCGTCGGTGATGTGGTTCAGCGTTCCGAGCTCGTCTTCGTCGCCCCACCGTCCCCAGTTCGACAGCGTCTTGAAGTACCCGAGCACCTCGTCCTGGGTGGGCATCGGTCGCCCTGCCGTCATCCCACCATCGACTCCTTCGGTCCCGCGGTTCGAGGCACCGCGGGTAGGGTATCCCGCCGCCTCATCCCCGGTCACGGGTCCGTCGGCGGAGCTGATCAGGTACGAGCACGGATCGACCAGGACCGCGTACGTGCATGCCTTGCGTGCCGGCCATGCTCCCGATGACCCGCGCATCGGCCCATCGGCCTCGTTCGGCAAGGATAGGCTGCCCGGCGTGTATGAATGGCAACTACAACAGCTCGCCGTAAAGCGGGTCGGCACGCCCGGCTGCGATCGGTGCGCGACATGCGTTCGCGTTCATCGATCTGACGATGTCTGTGGCGACCGTCAGACGTTGCGGGTGTTCGACGGTTCTTACGTTCTTGATCGTCCGGCAGGTCAGTGACTCGCCTTGGACAGGCGCCCGTAGTGTCCCGGCGCTACCCCGACCAGCCGGCGGAAGTGCCGGGTCAGGTGGCTGGAGTCGAAGAAGCCGCTGTCATGCGCGGCCCGGGTCACCGAGATGCCCCGGGCGAGTAGCCGTTTGGCGTGCTCCACCCGGGCTTGGATCTGGTACGCGTGCGGGGTCAGCCCGAACTCGGTGCGGAACACCCGCAGAAGGTGGAAGGGGCTGAGGTTGACGGCCCGCGCCAGATCGGTGAGCGCCACGTTGTCACTCAGGTGGTCGCGAAGGAGATCGCGGGCGATGAACGCTTGCCGCCGGGCCGGTGGCAGTGCGCGCGGGGCGACCGGGCCGCAGGCGTACCGGCGGGTCAGGTCGGCGAGCATCAGCACCAGCAGGTCGTCGCGCTGCAGTTGCGGCGGCGCGGGGTGTTCCAGGACGGCGTGCAGCCGGTGGAACCGTTGAGCGAGCGCACCGCCGGTGTGCGGGAAGCCGCGGAACTGGCTGCCGCCGAAGAGCTGGGGTTCCACATAGAGCACCCGATAGGTCCCGGGGGTGGATCGGTCCTCGACGTCGCGGACGCCGTGGGTTTCGCCGGGAGGCACGAGCGCCACCTGCCCTTTGGGCACGGTGTGCCAGGCGCCGCCGATCCAGACCTGACCGACATAGTCAGGGTTGAAGCAGAGCTGGTACTGGTCATGGGTGTGCCGATCGAGGGCCACCGCCGGTCCCGGCGCGTAGTCGTAGCGTTCGACAAGCACTGCACCGGTCAGCCGGCCGGTGGCGGCAAGGAACGACATGGGCCGACGCTAGCGCAATCACGTACAAGTTCCGTGGTGTCGATCTTCGTACGCTGCTTCGCATGACTTCACGAAGGAACGTGCTACTCGGCGCCGCGGCGGTGGGGGCCGCGGTCGCGGCGCCGGCTGAGGCCAGTGCCCGTACTGCGGGGAAGGTCGTGCTCATCACCGGTGCGACCTCGGGCATCGGCCGGGCCACCGCGAAGGCCTTCGCCGCGCGGGGGGCGAAGGTCTTCTTCTGCGGCCGGCGGGTGGAACTCGGGCGGGCCGTCGAGCGGGAGATCCGCGCGGCCGGCGGCGAAGCGACCTTCCAGCGGGCGGACGTCCGGCGAGAGGGGGACGTGGCGGCGTTCGTGTCCGCCTGCGTCCGCCGATACGGCCGGATCGACGTGGCGTTCAACAACGCCGGCATCGAGACGCCGAAGGCCGCGCCGATCCATGAGCAGAGCTTGGCGGATTTCGAGAATGTGTGGCGCACCAACGCCGCCGGCGTTTTCCTGTCCATGAAGCACGAGCTACCGCACATGCTCCAGCAGGGTCACGGCGTCATTATCAACACCGCGTCGATCTCGGCCGAGGTCGGCTTCGCCACCATCTCGCCCTACAACGCGAGCAAACATGCCATCGCCTCGCTGACCAAAGTCGGTGCGCTGGAGTACGCGGACAAGAACATTCGCATCAACGCGCTCGCCCCTGGGGCGGTCGATACCCCCATGCTCGAACGCGCGGCGAAGGCCTTCGGGATGACCTTCGAGCAGATCGCCCAGGACTTCCCGATCAGGCGGATCGTGGCGCCCGAGGAAATGGCGGCCGTCGTGATGTTCCTCGCCTCGGACGCCGCGAGCGCAGTGCACGGCACGGACCTGGACGCCAGTGGCGGGTTCCTGGCCAGCTGACCTGCCGGCACCACCGGTGAAGCGATGTGCCGCGACCCGGTGACCGCCACTTCGGACGCGCCGTGCCGCCCGCGCGGTCCGCGGCATCCGCCCAGCGTCCAGTGGTAGCAGCACGAGGCCGGCGGTGACTGGACCGCCGACGACGCGGCGGCTTTCGCGGGACCACCTCGCCGAGCCTGCGGGGATAGACTGAACGAGTTTCGGCAATGACAACACTCCACGGGGGAGGGGCAATGTCTAGGAAGATCCCGAGGTCCCGCAGGATCGCGATATCGGTCGCGGCGGCCGCCAGCCTGGTCGCGGCTGCGGAGACCGCGGCCGTGGCCGGCGATGACTCTAGCGAGGTTGGCCACTACGTCGGCCTGTCACACTCAGACGACGCCGACGAAGTCGGCCACTACGTCGGCCTCTCACACCGCATCTAATGGTTGCCCGGCCGATTGGCGCCCGTCGTTGGACAGCCTGAGCAACGAACAGCGACGCCGCAACAATCAGACCGAAGACGCATGGGTCCGGTACGCAGCACACCGCCGTCGGGTGACTGGTCTGCTCCTCGATGCAGGCGCGCCAGCGGCCCGGCGGCTGTGTCTGCTGGGCGCCGGCAACCTCAACGATGTCGACATCGGGCTACTGTTGTCCGCCTTCGACGAGATTGTTGCGGTCGATCTTGACGGCGCCGCCGTGCGGCGAGGTCTTGCGCGGCAGGGGTTCATGGACGATCGGCGGATCACGACGGCGGCACCGGTCGACGTGACGGGCGTCTATCCGCTGCTATCCCACCTCGTCACGCGCGGGATCGACAACGCGGGGGGCACCGGTCCCCGCGATAGCGCGGACGGGGCGGATCTGGTGGACCAGTGCCTGGTGGCGCTCGGTGGTCCGCCCTGGACGGGCCACGGTTCGCCGTTCGATGTCGTCGGCTCGGTCGGTCTCATGACGCAGCTCATCGACGCGGCCGCCGGCGCCCTCGGCACCGCGCATCCGCGGCTCTGGCCGTTAGTCCGGGCCGTGCGCACCCAACATCTGCGGCTCCTGCTCCAGCTCGCCACCGGTGGCGGGGCCGCCGTGCTGGTCACCGAGGTGCTGTCCTCCGATACCTGCCCGGAGCTATCGTCGACCACCGACGCGGACCTGCCCCGATTGCTGGATAGGCAGATCGCCGCACGCAACTTCTTCACCGGCACCAACCCGGTGGCGGTGCGCCGTGCGGTGTCTGCCGATCCCGAGCTCGCCGGCCAACTCGCCAGCTGCTCGGTCACGCCACCGTGGCTGTGGCACTTCACCGCCCGCACGTATGCCACCTATGCATTGATATTGAGGACACGTCGAGAGCCAGATCGCTGCCGGGCCGGACCACGACACGGCCCACCCCGAGGAAACGGTGGGCCGCCTCGCAACGAGGCCACCTGAGTCACGATCACTCGACGACCGGTCCAGTGCCCGGCAAGGCCGGCGCCGGTGGCGGTACCAGCCTGTCCGGAGGGCGGCCGCCGATGTCGTCGGTGGCGGCATGTTCTGCACGGGCCGTTCGCCGGCGGCCCGAAGGGAACCGGTGCGGCCGACACCGGCACGATGTTTTCTCGGGGTTTGGGGGTATGCACCGCGCATGATTCCGGTGAAGGTGGGCCTGTGCGGAGCCAGCATGGCGCTGACCGCCTACGCGCAACGCTTCCGAGTGCTGGAGGTGCAGCAGACGTTCTACGAGCCACCCCGCGAGGCGACGCTGCGGCGGTGGCGGGCCAGCGTTCCACCGGCGTTCGAATTCACCATCAAGGCGTGGCAGTTGATCACCCACGAGGCGAGAAGCTCCACCTACCGCCGGCTGCGCACACCCCTGACCGCCGAGGAACGCACCGAGGTCGGCGGGTTGCGGTGGACGCCCATCGCCGAGCGGGCATGGGAGACCACGCTCGGCTGCGCGGCGATCCTGGACGCGACCGCGATCCTGCTCCAGTGCCCGGCGAGCTTCCGGCCTACCGAGCCCGCTATCGCGCGATTGCGCGAGTTCGTCTCCACAGCCCGCCGGCCGGTCGGTGTCCGGCTGCTGTGGGAGCCGCGCGGCCCCTGGCCGGACGAGGTCGTTCGGGGCCTGTGCGAGGAACTGGATCTGACCCACGCCGCGGACCCCTTCCTCCGCCCCAGCCTGACGCCGCTGGCGTACTACCGGCTGCACGGCATCACCGGCGCACGCCATGTGTACACGGATGCTGAAATGGCGCAGCTCGCTGGCATTGTCGACGCGGGCCCGGCGTACGTGATGTTCAACAACCTGCCCCGCGCCGCCGACGCGTGGCGGTTCAGCCAGCTGATGCGCGGAGCTGACGGCGCCGCTCGGTCGGCGCCGGCCGACGCGGGCCCCGACTGACCGGCGACCTCCGACTCGTCAACCCGGGCCTTGCCTTCCTCCGCACCCACGGTGACCCGCGCCTCGGCAGGCGCCGCGTGGGGTCAAGGAGACCTCGACCGGGCGGCCGGTTGTCCGAGCCCGGGGGCAATTCGGACGTCAGTCGACACGAGGCCTCCTCGCGGGGCCGTTGGTTCCGGCAGCTTCTTATGCACCTGCCGGTGCCGAACAGGGGCGGCCGTGCTCGCGCAACCGGCCCCGCTGTTCGTGCCCTACCGTCGGCACTGGTGGTCCCGGAACACCGGGGTCACCGCAGTACCAGCCAGGGAGCCGCTTGTCCGCGACCAGCCGTGCCGGCGCTCTCGCCGTTGCCGCCCTGTTCGGGGCCGCCGCCCTCTGGGGCGGGACCGGCGGTGTCGTCGCCGGTCTGGCGGTGGGCGGCGCAGCCGCCGCCTGCGTCGTCGAGTTGACCACCGGCATCGTGTTGCTTCTCGTCGCGCTGACCACCGGAGAGCGGCCGTGGGTGGCGATCGTTGGTCGGAGACGACGGATGGCCCTGCTCGGCGCCGTGGAGGCGGCGAACGTGCTGTGCTACTACGTGGCGCTGCAGATGGCGCCGGTCGGGCCGGTCATGGCGCTGCATCTCGCCGCGCCGGTGCTGCTCACGGTGGTGGCACTGGCGCGCGGCAGACGGTCGGCGAGCCCGCGCAACGTGTCGGCGGTGCTCATGATCTTGGGCGCCCTGGCGTTCGTGGCGCTGTCGGGGGACGGGGACGCCTGGCGTTCGGGGGTCCTGGCGGGCCTGGCGCTCAGCCTGCTCAGCGCCGGCTGCCTGGCGGTCTTCCTCACGCTCGTGAGCTCCACCGCCGGTGGCGTTCCGCCCGCCTCCGCCGCCGGGTTCCAGATGGTCGTATCCGGGCTTGTGCTGTGCCCCGCCCTGCTCGACCTGCGCCAGCACAGCGGTAGCCTGGGCCCGCTTCTGCTGATCAGCCTCGCGATGTTCGCACCGGCCTGCTGGCTGTACTGGTTCGCCATGCGGCGCCTGACGCCCATTCTGGCGGGGACGGTCCTACTGTCTGAGCCGTTCTTCGGCGTGCCGGCCGCCTACGTCGTCCACGGCCTGGGGTCATCGGCCTGGCATGTCGGCGCGATCGTCCTGATTCTTGGCGCGACGTATCTCGACATGACCAGTCGCCCGACGGAGCCGGGAATCTGAGGAGGGGGTACGGGCGGGCCGCCGACCACCGTGGGAAACGGTGACCGGCGGCCCGACACGGGAGGCTCAGTAGATCGAGGCCTGCCTGGAGGTGGCCTTGATGCCGTTTGCTCCGTTGATGATGCGCTGGCCCCAGCTGGTGAGGCTGTTGGCGTTCCAGCTGTTCACCATGTCGAGGTACCGCACGCTGCTGCCGTTGCCGCTCCAGGACCAGCCGATGTAGCCGATCCGGTTCGACTGGCAGTGCGAGAAGATGGTGGCCTCATCGACGTCACCGTCGCTGTGGTTGTTGCCGAACTCGCCGACCAGGATGGGCAGCTTGCGGCTGGTGTAGTAGTTCAGGTAGTCACGGATCTTGCTGGCAGTGCCGTAGACGCCGTACATGTGGACCGAGAAGATGACGTTGCGGTTGGGGTCCGAGGCGAGGATCGAGGCCGCGTTGTTGCGCATCGTGTTGCTGTGGTCCTGGCCCCAGTTCGGTCCGTCGACCATCAGGGTGTGCGTGAAGCCGTTGCTACGCAGCTTCGAGATGGCGCCCCTGGTGTCGCCGGTCCACCGGCTGGCGTTGTTGTTGCCGATCGGCTCGTTGCCGATGTTGACGATGACGTACCTCTCCTGGCCGACCACGGCGCTCTTGATCTTGATCCAGTAGTCCGCGGCCTGCGACAGCGTGATCGCGCTGGCGTTGTCGCCGTAGCCGGTGGTGGTGTGCACCTCCATGACGCAGACGAGCTTGTTCGTCTTGCACAGAGAGACGACGTTCCGGGCGTCCGCGAGGGTGGTGTTCGTGGCGCTGAGAACGACCCGGATGGTGTTCGCGCCGGTCGCCTTGATGTTCCTGAACGCGCTGGTCTGGCCGGTGTACCAGGTGTGCGCGTGGTTGATGCCCCGCATCACGAAGTCCTGGTTGTTGGCGTCGAGGAGGCGCCCGTTGCTCACGTAGAAGCCGGTAGCGGCGCTCGCCTGCTGAACGGTGACGGCGACTCCCGCGACGACGGTCAGCAAGGCCGCCGCGGCGATGCTCAACTTTTTGATCATGCTACCTCTGTTCGGTCGTAGGGGCGATGTCGGGTCGCGCCGAGGGCGCAGTAGCCCGGCAGGGCGTAGCCCGCTCCAGGGGGCAGGAGCGAGGATTCATGTTGGTGGATGTCTATCTCTGTGTCAACGCGGTCCGGGGGGACAAGATGATGTTTCTAAACGAACATGTTCGCGCACGATTTCTCTTGACCTCCTCGCCGGGACGGGGCTATGGCCCGGCCGGCCCAAGTGGACGACCCGGCGTCGTCCCGGGCGGACACGGCCGGTAGCGCGCCGCTTTGCCACGCCCCGGCTCGACGTGGTGGCGCGGACTCCGGTCCCGCAGTCGGAAACACCGCACCGGACCTAGGTCCGCAACATCGATCAAAACCGCTCAGGCGTTGACAGAACTCAACATGGTGACTTGACTGGGCGGCACAGCACACGAAGGCGCAGGGACCGCGGACGCGCCCGCCCGGGTTGACGTGCCGACCGCGACGAAGAGGACCCGTGTTCCACGACTTCCTGCCAGCCGACCCGCCGCGGCGCCCGACCAGCGGCGCGCGCCGGCCACCGCGGGGGCCGGCGGCGGCGACCACGGGGACCGGGTCGTCCGCGCTGACCGGGTGGGCGCGCGAGGACTGGGCGCGGCTCGCCGACCGGATGCTCGCGGCGGTGCGGCCCTTCGCCTCCCCGGGCCACGGCCGCATCATGTTGCCCGGCGCCGGCGCCGGCGCCGGCGGCCACGGCCACGGTCGGGCCGTCGACGGGTTGGAGGGTTTCGCCAGGACGTTTCTGCTCGCCGGGTTCCGGCTCGCGGGGGAGTGCGGCGCGGACCCTGACGACCTCGCCGGGTGGTACGCGCAGGGCCTGCGCGCCGGCAGCGATCCGTCGGCTCCGGACCGGTGGGTGCGGCTGGCGGAGCACGGGCAGGCCAAGGTCGAGGCCGCCGCTCTCGTGCTCGTCCTGGACATGACCCGGCCGTGGATCTGGGACAGGCTCGACGGCGGTGTCCAGGAGCGCCTCGTGGACTACCTCGCGCCGGCGGTGGGCGACCGGACGTACCCGCAAATCAACTGGGTATGGTTCCGCCTGGTGGTCCAGACGTTCCTGCGCTCGGTCGGGGGCCCCTGGTCGGCCGGCGACATCGCGGAAGACCTGGCGACGCACGACAGCTTCGTGCGGTCGGACGGGTGGCTCGCCGACGGCCCCGAGCGCTCCTTCGACCACTACAACGGGTGGGCGCTGCACCTCTACCCGCTGCTGTGGGCCCGGATGGCCGGCGCGCAGGGGTTCGCGGAGGCGCGCCGGCAGGCCGACGTGGCCCGGCTCGACCGGTTCCTGCTCGACGCCGTCGCCCTGGTCGGCGCCGACGGCTCGCCCCTGCTGCAGGGACGCAGCCTCACGTACCGCTTCGCCGCCGCCGCCCCGTTCTGGGTCGGCGCGATCGCCGAGGTGCCGTCGCTGCCGCCCGGTCTCCTGCGCCGCGCCGCCTCGGGCGTGGTGCGGCACTTCGTGGACCGGGGTGCACCCGACGAAGACGGGTTGCTCACCCTCGGCTGGCACCACGCCTGGCCGGCCATCGCCCAGTCCTACTCCGGGCCGGCGTCGCCGTACTGGGCGAGCAAGGGCCTGCTCGGTCTCGCCCTGCCGGCCGACCACCCGGCCTGGACCGCGCCGGAGCAGCCGCTGCCCGTCGAGCGGCAGGACACGGTGCTGGCGGTGCGGGCGCCCGGCTGGCTGGTCGTCGGCACCCGGGACGACGGGATCGTGCGCGTGGTCAACCACGGGACGGACCACGCGGCGGAGGGGACGGACACCGGCGACTCCCCGCTGTACGCCCGGCTCGGTTACTCCACGGCGACGAGTCCGTTGCTGGACGATGCGAGCTGGGCCGACCCGCTCGACCAGTCGGTGGTCCTGCTCGCGGCGGACGGCCGCGCGACGCACCGCGCGGGGATGCGTACCCTGACGGTCGAGGTCCAAGACACCGCCGCCGGTCCACTCGGCATCGGGGCCTCGTGCGGCCCGGTCCGCTGGCTGGCACCGGCACCGTCGCAGCGGCGGCACGGCTCCGGCTTCGTGGGTACGTCGACCGCCGCCGGTAGGATCACGGTGGTGTCGCTCGTCCGCGGCCGCTGGGAGGTCCGGCTCGTCCGGGTGGACGCCCTGGCGGCGACTGTGGACGCGGCGACGACGCTGCGGGTGGCCGGCTGGGCGGTCGCCGCGCCCGACGCCACGGCCATCCTCGCCGGCGGCGGGGTGACCGCGAGCGCGGCCGGCACCGTCTCCCGGATCAGCCCGCTGCGCGGCGCCGGCGTCCCTGGGGCCACCCGCCGGTCCGACGCCAGCCCGCTGGCCAACCTTTCCGTCGTACCCTGGCTGCGCTTTCCTGTGCCGTCGACGGGTTGGACGGCCGCCCTGGTCGAGCTCGCCCGCGGGGCCGGCGCGGCCGATCCCGGCCGGCCGGCCCGGCTGGACATCGACGGGCGCGCCGGCACGGCCCGGGTCCGCTGGCCCGACGGCGCCGACACGACCACACACCTCGCCGTCAAGTTCGTCGGCGAGCCGGGCTCGTCCCGCTGACGGCAGCGGCCCGGCCGGGAGGACCCCGGCCGGGCCGCCTGTGCGTCGTACGTCAGGAGCAGGTGATCTTGAGGTCGGCCCAGTCGGCGTGGTCGCTGTCGGCCGAGCCGTTGTCGGCCACCACGAGGCGTACGATGTCGGCTCCGGCGATGTCCGCGGTCAGGGACCTGGCGTCGTCCTCGAACGTCATCGGGCCGCTGTCGGCGACCTTCGTGCCGTCGGCGAAGACCTGGAAGGTGGCGTTGGCGTTCACCGCCTTCTCGTCGTCGATCCCGACCTGTGCGGTGACCGTGGAGCAGGCGCCGCCGGTGAAGTAGGCGATGTCGCTCGGCGCGTTGGTGCCCAGGCCCTTGGCGAAGGTCACCCCGTTGATCGTGAGTGGACCGCCGTCACCGGCGGCCTGCTCGCCGTTGCTGCGGTCCTTCTCCACCGGACCCCAGGCATTGATCGCGGACAGCCAGGTGTGGTCGCTGAGGAAGCTGGTACCGGCGGGCGGCGGGTTTGCCACCAGGACCGTCAGGCTGCTGGTCTGGGTCGCCCAGTTCACGCTGTTCCAGCGGTAGACCGCGGTCACCTCGAGGTCGTACCTGCCGGGGGCCACGTCGGCCGGGGGCTGCACCGTCCACCTGGAGGTAAAGGTCTTGTTGGTGTTGACCCTCCTGGTGTACGGCGCGCTGGTCAGCGCCACGGTCCAGCCTGCCGGTGCGTTGACGGTCGTGGCAACGTCCTG
>DASQDS010000458.1:0-4966 GCA_035634075.1 Pilimelia sp.
GCTTCCTCTCCTGGGCGTTGCTCGACGGGCGCACCGGGGCGATAGCCGGCTCGGCCAACCTGACCGCCGGCGACCCGACCACCACGGTCCGGGCGTGGCTGGCCGCCGACTACCTGCGGGTCACCACGACGGCCGGCCGGCCACCGAGCCAGGGGCGGCTCGCCCGGCTGCGGTCGATGCTCCGGGACGGCGACACCGACTCGGCGCAGGGGCTGTACCGCACGCTCGGCGCCGACGCCTCGCTGCGCCGCATGGCGGTGGTCTGCGGGCTCACCGACTCGCGCCGCCGCACCGGCGGCTGGAGCGACGCGGCCATGTCGGCGCGGGACGGCGCGCGGCTGGGCTGGTGCCTGGCCGACGGCCGCGCCGCGGGCCCGCGCTGGACGCCCTGGCTGCTGGCAGAGATGCGGCACGCCGGCGGCGACGGCGACTTCGGGGTCCGCACCGTGTTGCCGCCGGACGTCCGCCGCACCGTCGCGGTGGAGAACGGCTGGCTGGGGGACCGCGCCGGCGGCCGCTGGCACGTCAACTGCCTCGCGATCGGCCGGGACTGGACGCTCAGCGTGCTCACCCACTACCCGCGTCGCCTCGGCCTGGGCCACGGCCGGCGCGTCTGCCGCGCCGTCGGCGCCGACCTGATCGCCCGCTGAGAGCGCCACGATCTCACGGTGCCGGGTAGAAAGTGCTTGATCGGCGTGGGCCGGGCGGCGACCATGCGGGAATGACGGCGGCGGGGACGGCCGGCGGCACGCCGGAAGGCGCAACACTGGAAGGCGCAACACTGGAAGGGGCGGCGGACGGTGTCGTGGTGCGGCGGGTCCGGCCCGCGGACGCCGGCCGGATGCGCGCCCTGCGGCTGGAGATGCTCGCCGACGCGCCGCTGGCATTCCTGGAGACGATCGCCGACGCCGCCGCCCGCCCGCACGCCGCCTTCCAGGCGCAGATCGCCGAGAGTGCCCGGGGCGACGGCAAGGCGCAGTTCATCGCCGAGCGCCGCGGCCGGCTGATCGGCCATGCCGGCGGCATGGCCTGGCCGGACGACCCGACGACGACCGTCATCTTCGCCATCTACGTGACGCCCGACCACCGGGGCACCGGGGTCCTCGCCGCGCTCGTCGACGGGGTGGCGGCCTGGTCCCGGGCGGTCGGCCGGCCCGGCCTGCTGCTCGAGGTGGTGGACGGCAACGACCGCGCCGTGCGCGCGTACCGCCGCCTCGGTTTCGCCGACACCGGCGAGCGGGTGCCGCACCCGGTCGTCCCTGTCCTGACGGAGATCCGGCTGCGCCGCGCCGCGTGAGAGCGGCCGCGCGAGCAGCCGCCGCGCGACGGGCTCAGGCGGACACCGGGCGGCGGGACTGGACGATCCGGAACCGGTTCGCGACGAACGCGCCGTCGGTGAGCGCCGCGTTGGCCGCCGGGTTCGCGCCCGTGCCGTGGAAGTCGGAGAACGCCGCGGACTGGTTGACGAACACCCCGCCGGTCAGGTTGGCGGACAGGTGCACGCCGACGTCCACCGCCGCCTTCTCGGCGTCCGCGAGCACCGCCGGGTCGGTGGCGTAGACGAGCGCGGTCAGCGCGCCGCGCGCCGCCACCACCGAGCGGAAGACGGCCAGGCTGTGCTCCGTCGAGTCGGTGCGGACGAGGAAGGCCATCGGCCCGAACCACTCCTCGCCGTACACCTGCGCCTGGTCCGCGGACAGCGCCACCAGCAGCGGGGTGCGCACGACGGCGTCCGGGTACGCCGGGTGGGCCACCTCGCGGGAGTCGAGCACGAGCGCGCCCAGCGACTGGCCGGCCAGCTCCCGGGCGGCCGCCAGCCGGTCGAGGATCCCGGGGTGCACCACCGCGCCGAGCACCTCCACCGCCCGGCCGGGATCGGCGGTCAGCCCGCCGACGGCCGTGGCGATGCCGGCCGCGACGTCGTCGAAGGTCTTGTGCCCCTGGTCGGTCCCGATGCCGTCGCGCGGGACGAGGATGTTCTGCGGCGTGGTGCACATCTGGCCGCTGTAGAGGCTCAGCGAGAACGCGATGTTCCGGCACATGCCGGCGAAGTCGTCGGTCGAGTCGACGACCACCGTGTTGGCGCCCGCCTTCTCGGTGTACACCACCGCCTGCCGGGCGTGCTCCTCCAGCCAGTCGCCGTACGCGGTGGAGCCGGTGTAGTCCACGATCCGCACCGCCGGGTGGGTGGCCAGGGCGGACGCCACCGGCTCGCCGGGCGCCTCGGCGGCGAGCAGCACGAGGTCCGGCGGGAACCCCGCCGCCGCCAGCACCTCCCGCGCCAGCCGGACGGTGAGGGCCAGCGGCAGGACCGCCCGCGGGTGCGGCTTCACGATCACCGGATTGCCGGTGACCAGGGAGGCGAACAGGCCGGGGTACGAGTTCCACGTCGGGAACGTGTTGCACCCGATCACCAGCGCCACGCCGCGCGGGACGACGTGGAAGGTCTTGCTCAGCCGCAGCGAGCCCGCCTTGCCGGCGGGCTTCTCCCAGGCCGCCGCGCCCGGGTGCCGGGTCATCTCGGCGTAGCCGTAGGCGACCGCCTCCAGCGCCCGGTCCAGCGCGTGCGCGCCGCCGGCCTGGAAGGCCATCACGAACGCCTGCCCGGTGGTGAACTGCACCGCGTTGGCCAGCTCGAAGATGCGCGCGTGCAGGCGCGCGAGGATCTCCAGGCAGACCCCGGCGCGCGCCTGCGGGCCGGCGTCGCGCCAGGCCGGCAGTGCCGCGCCGGCGGCGGCCACCAGCGCGGCCGGGTCGCCCTGGGGATAGCTGACATCAAGGGGTACGCCGAAGGGGCTGGCCTCGGTGCGCGTCCAGCCGACGGTGCCCGGCTGGTCGAGCGCGAACCGGCCGCCCAGGTGGGCGCGGAAGGCGGCCGCGCCGTCGGCGGCGGCGGTCTCGCCGTACACGCGGGGGCTGGGCGACTCGGGGTACGCCGAGAAGTAGCCGCGGTCGGCGATGGCGTGCAGGGCCCGGGCCAGGGTGTCGGCGTGGGCTTCGTAGAGGGGATGCGGGGTCTCCGTCATGCCGCCATCATGCCGTACGGGACACCGCCTGCGACGATGGACGCATGCCCACCTGGCCGACCGTGCGCGCCGCGCTGACCTGGGTAAATGGCACCACCCTGCTGGGCGTCACGCTGGCCGCTGCGGCCCGCGCCCCGCTGCGGCGGGGGCCGGGCGGGGTACTGGTCGCCGGCGGTTACCGGTGGCGGGTCCCCCGGCAGCACTGCTTCACGCTGGGCGGCGTCATCTTCTGCCGGCACGAGGCCGACTGGCTGCTGCGGCGGGAGCGCCTGCTGGCGCACGAGGCGCGCCACGTCAGCCAGTACGCCGTGCTGGGCCCGCTGTTCCTGCCGGCGTACGCGCTGGCGTCGGGCTGGTCGTGGCTGGCCACCGGCGGGTACGGCTGCCGCAACGTCTTCGAACGGCACGCGGGCCTGCACGCCGGCGGGTACCGGCAGCTGCCGCCGCGGCCGTGGCTGGCCCGCCTCACCCGGCGGCCGGCTGTACCCGACCGGGACTGACCGGCTGTACCCGACCGGGACTGACCGGCGCGCTGGCCGGCGTGCCGGCCGGGTCCGCGGGCGCGCCCGCCGGGCCGGTGGGCGTGACGGCCACGCAGCAGGCGCCTTGGGCGGGAGCCAGGTCGGCGCGCCGTTCGGCGCCGCCGAGCCCCGCCAGGACGCCGGTGACGAAGGCGAGGTTGAGCCCGCAGATCAGCGCCGGCTGCCGGGCGGCGAGGGCATGGAACGGGCAGTTGCGCAGCCGCACCGGCTGACCCTCCGCGCCCGCCGGCTCGAAGCCCAGGCCGGCGAGCACGTCGATCAGCGCGGTGCCGCGCCGTTGGGTGCCGAGCTGCCGCCCGCGGTCGTGGGCGAGGCGGTGCGCGGCCTCGCCGGCGTCGTCGCCCGCCGCCACGGCATCGGCGAGGATTTCGGCGAGCAGGTCGTACCGGCGTTCCGGGATGGTGACGGCCAGGCCGTCCGCGGCGGCGGCGTAGACCTTGGGCGTACGCCCCCGCCCCCGCCGCCCCGGCGGCGGGGCGTAGTCGGCCCGCAGCAGGCCGGCCTCGACGAGCTTGTCGAGGTGGAACGCGGCGAGGTTGCGGGACACCCCCACCTGTTCGGCCGCCTCTTCCCGGCTGACCTGGTGCGCCTGGCGCCGCACGTAGTCATACAGTGCCCGACGGGTCGGGTCGCCGAGCGCGTGCACGGCGATCCACGGGTCCGACATGCCGGCAGATTATCACCAATAGAGGCTGGCGAAACTGCCGTCGGCTCGTCGGGTCAGAGGTCCTGCTGCCAGTCGTGCCAGGCGTCGACCGGGCGGAAGCCGAGCGCCTCGTTGATCGCGATCATGTGCGTGTTCTCCGCCGCGTTGAGCGTGTCGATGAACCGGAGGCCGGGTTCGGCCGCCCGCGCCCGGCGCAGGTTTTCAATTTTCACGATCGTGCCGAGGCGGTGGCCGCGGTGTCGTTCCTCCACGATGGTGTTCTGCTGCCACGCGTGCCACGGCACGCCGTCCTCGAACGAGAGCCCGGACCAGGCGACCACCTGACCGGTGGCGACGTGCACCGCGACGGTCGTGTGGTAGACCCGGCCCCACCGGAGCTGCACCTCGTCGGACGCGCGGATCCGGTCGGCGTCCACCTTCTCCGGCTCCCACGCCAGGTCACCCATGGGCGAGTCGATCGACATCCGGCCGTCGAGGTACGCGACATCGGCGAGGTACTCCTCCGGCGTCGCACCCGTCCAACCGACCACCGTGTACCCCGCCGCGTGGCGGTAAGCGTCCGCCAACACCGCCGCCAGGTCGGCCTCGTCCACCTCGGTCACGTCGAGCCGGCGGCGCACCTCGGCGAGCGCCGGCACCGCGCCGACCGCCGCCGCGAACGCGGCGAAGCCACCGTCCCGGGGCGGACCGCCGGGCAGCCCGGCGACGTAGTCCCCGATGAGCCGCTTGCG
>DASQDS010000459.1:0-7943 GCA_035634075.1 Pilimelia sp.
GGACGCCGACGATGGGAGAGCGCCGTGGAGGCCCTGCGACTGGTGCTGAGGTACGCGCACCTGATCGGATTCGCGCTGCTGCTCGGCGGGGCGATCGCGCAGTACGTCGGCGGCCGCATCCGGATCAACGCGCCGATGTGGTGGGGCGCCACCATCCAGCTGGTGACGGGCCTGGCCCTGGCGGCCCCGCTGCGTGGCGGCGGAGACGACGAGCCCGACCCCGCCAAGCTGGCGGTGAAGGCGCTGCTGGCCGTGCTGATCTTCGTGATGGTCTTCGTTCCGCGCCGGCGGGACGCAGTCAACCGCGGCCACTTTCTGGCCGCCGTGGGCCTCACGCTGCTGAACGCGGCGATCGCCACCTTCTGGCGCTGATCGCCCGGCGGCCCGCCGGAACGCGAGTTACGCGCGGGTAACAGTGCTCCAACAACCGCGCAGGATGGCCGGCCGCCGTCGGTGGTAGGGCGTACGCTCGCGCCGTGGACGCGCCGCAACCAGGGGCGTGTGGAGCGGGAAGGAGAGCGTCTTGCGCCCTGTGCGTGGGATGAAGGTGGTCGCGGCCCTGGCGGCGGGCGGGCTCGTGCTGGCCGCCGCGGCGTGTGGCGACGCTCCGGAAGAGAACGACGCCGGCGGGAACGCCGCGGAGAAGTACACGGCCTGCATGGTGACCGACGTGGGCGGCATCGACGACCGGTCGTTCAACACGTCCGCGTGGAACGGCATCAAGGCGGCTGCCGCCGACGACGCCAATATCGAGTCCAAGTACGTCGCCTCCAGCCAGGAGGCCGACTATGAGACCAACCTGACCCAGTACGTCAACCAGGACTGCAACTTCATCCTGGCGGTCGGCGGGCTGATGGCCAACGCCACGACCAAGATCGCGAAGGCGAACGCCAACCAGCAGTTCGGCATCGTGGACGCCAAGCTCGACGCGACGAACGTCTACCCGATGCAGTTCGACACCGCGCAGGCGGCGTTCCTGGCCGGTTACCTGGCGGCGGGCTACACCAAGAGCGGCAAGGTGGGCACGTACGGCGGCATGAAGATCCCGCCGGTGACCATCTTCATGGACGGCTTCGCCGACGGGGTGGCGCACTACAACCAGGTGAAGGGGAAGTCCATCCAGGTCCTGGGGTGGAACAAGGCCTCCCAGAACGGCTCGTTCACCAACGACTTCGTCAAGCAGGACGAGGGCAAGAAGGTCGGCGACACCCTCGTCGCGCAGGGCGTCGACGTGATCATGCCGGTGGCCGGCGGCGCCGGCCTGGGCACGGCGGCGGCGGCGCAGGCGGCGGCTGGCAAGTACGCGGTCATCTGGGTCGACGTGGACGGCTGCGAGAGCGCCGAGCAGTACTGCTCCACGTTCCTGACCACCGTCGTGAAGAACATCCCCGACGCGGTGCAGGACGCGGTGACCAAGGGTGCGAAGAAGGAGTCGCTGGCCAGCGCCGCCGGGTTCCTCGGCACGCTGGAGAACAACGGGGTCTCGCTCGCGCCGTACCACGAATTCGACAGCAAGGTGCCCGCGGCGCTCAAGGGCGAGGTCGACAAGCTGAAGGCCGACATCATCGCCGGTACCGTGAAGGTCACCTCGCCGGCCCAGCCGAAGAAGTGAGCCACGCGGCCCGGCCGCGCTGACCTCGCCCCTGCCCGCGGCACCCCTGCGGGCAGGGGCGAGGTCGCGGACCGCACCCCCCCGGTGCCCCACCAGCAGGAGGTCTGCGCTGAGACTCGAGTTGCGCGGCGTCACCAAGCGCTTCGGCGAGGTCGTCGCGAACGACCACATCGACCTGACGGTCGAGCCGGGGGAGATCCACGCCCTGCTGGGGGAGAACGGCGCGGGCAAGTCGACGCTCATGAACGTGCTCTACGGCCTGCTCCAGCCCGACTCCGGCGAGATCCTGGTGGACGGCCGCCCGGTGCAGGTGCGCAGCCCGCGCGACGCCATCGCGGCCGGCATCGGCATGGTGCACCAGCACTTCATGCTCGTGCCGGTCTTCACCGTCGCGGAGAACGTCATGCTCGGCAGCGAGAAGGTGCGGGGCGGGCTCGCCGGGTTCCTCGACCACCGCCGGGCCCGCCGGGAGGTGGCGGAGGTCTCCGCCCGGTACGGCCTGCGGGTCGAGCCGGACGCCGTGGTGGAGGACCTGCCGGTCGGCATCCAGCAGCGGGTGGAGATCGTCAAGGCGCTGACCCGCGATGTGGACCTGCTGATCCTCGACGAACCGACGGCGGTGCTGACTCCACAGGAGACCGACGAGCTGCTGACCGTCATGCGGTCGCTGCGGGACGCCGGCAAGTCCATCGTGTTCATCACCCACAAGCTGCGCGAGGTCAAGGCCATCGCGGACCGGATCACGGTGATCCGGCGGGGCCGCACGGTGGGCACCGCGACGCCGGCGGCGACGGAGGACGAGCTGGCCGCACTCATGGTCGGTCGCAGCGTGGCGCTCACCGTCGACAAGCCGCCCGCCGCTCCGGGGCCCCCGGTCCTCTCCGTCGCCGGCCTGGTCGTGGACGACGACCGGCAGGTGCGCGCGGTGGACGGGGTGGACCTCACCGTGCACGCCGGTGAGGTGCTCGGCGTCGCCGGCGTGCAGGGCAACGGCCAGACCGAGCTGGTCGAGGCCATCATGGGCCTGCGCCCGGCGCGGGCCGGTACCGTCACCGTGGCCGGCGAGCGGGTGGACGGCTGGTCGACCAAGCGGGTGCTCCGTGCCGGGGTCGGCTACGTGCCGGAGGACCGCAGCGTCGACGGGCTCGTCAAGGAGTTCACCGTCGCGGAGAATCTGGTGCTCGACCTGTACGACAGGCCGCCGTTCGCCCGCGGGTTGGCACTGCGGCCGGCCGCGATCGCCGCCTCGGCGCGGGAGCGGATCGACCAGTTCGACGTGCGCACCCCGTCGGCGGACGCCGCGGTCGGCACGCTCTCCGGCGGCAACCAGCAGAAGGTGATCGTCGCCCGGGAGATGTCCCGGCCGCTGAAGCTCTTCGTGGCCGCCCAGCCGACGCGGGGGGTGGACGTGGGCTCGATCGAGTTCATCCACCGCCGCATCGTGCACGAGCGCGAGATCGGCACGGCGGTGCTGCTGGTCTCCAGCGAACTGGACGAGGTGATCAACCTGGCCGACCGGATCGCCGTCATGTACCGGGGCCGGATCCTCGCCGTGGTCGCGCCAGACACCCCCCGCGCCGAAATCGGCCTCCTGATGGCGGGCGCTACCGGTGACGGTGCGGCGTGAGTGAGCGAGCTGGCGCGGCGGCGCCTGGACCGGAGCGAAAGTGAGTGAGCGAGCTGGCGCGGCGGCGCCTGGACCGGAGCGAAGCGGAGGGAAGGCGTCGCGTGAAGCGCCGCGCGAGCGAACGAACCATGAAGGCGGAGGGAAGGCGTCGCGTGAAGCGCCGCGCGAGCGAACGAACCATGAAAACAGCCCGCCGCCCGAACGCTTCGCCCGGCACTTTCTGGAGAGCCTCTGGGCCGCCAACACCGTCACCGTGACGGTGCTGGCCGTGGTCCTTGCGATGCTCATCGGCGGGGTTTTGATGGTGCTCTCCGACCCCGACGCACTGGCGGCGTACGGCTACCTCTTCGCCCGCCCCGGCGACGCGCTCGGGCAGAGCTGGACGCTGGTCGCGGAGGCGTACGCGAATCTGTTCAAGGGCGCCGTCGTGGACCCTGGCGCGGTGGCCGACTGGGCGGGCGGCGACGGCACCTGGGAGCGGGTGTTCTACCCGATCTCGGAGACGCTGACGTACGCCACCCCACTGGTCTTCACCGGGCTGTCGGTGGCGTTGGCCTTCCGCGGCGGCCTGTTCAACATCGGTGCCCAGGGCCAGGCCATCATCGGCGTGATCGCCGCCGCGCTGGCCGGCTTCCTGCTGCCCCTGCCGCCCGGGCTGCACCTGCTCGTCGCGGTGCTCGCCGGTGCGCTGGGCGGGGCGGCGTGGGGGTTCGTCCCCGGCTACCTCAAGGCGCGCACCGGCGCCCACGAGGTGATCAACACGATCATGCTGAACTACATCGCGGTGTACTTCCTGACCTGGATCCTGCACCAGCGGGGCATCCAGGACCCGACCCGCACCGACTTCATCAGCCGGCCCGTCGACAGCTCCGCCCAGCTGCCCCGGTTGCTCGGCGACAACCTGCGGGTGCACGCCGGGATCCTGCTGTCGGTGTTGGCGGTGTGGGGGGTGGCCTGGTTGCTGGACAGGTCCACGATCGGCTTCGAGCTGCGCGCGGTCGGCGCGAACCCGGACGCGGCGCGCACCGCCGGGATCAGCGTCGCGGCGACGTACGCGCTGGTGATGGCGCTGTCCGGGGCGCTGGCCGGGTTGGGTGGGGCGCAGATGGTGCTCGGCTCCACCGCCAGCACGCTGACGCCGCTGGTCGTCGCGCAGATCGGGTTCGACGGAATCCTCGTCGCGCTGCTCGGGCGGGTCCGGCCGTGGGGCGTACTGCTGGCGGCGCTGCTGTTCGGGGCGCTGCGGGCCGGCGGCAACACGATGCAGTCGGTGTCGGGCATCTCGCTGGAGCTGGTCACCGTGCTTCAGGCGCTGATCGTCATCTTCATCGCCGCGCCGGCGCTGGTGAAGGCGACCTTCCGGCTGCGGGCGGCCCGGGCGGCGCGGCTGCAGACCTCGCTGGCGAAGGGCTGGTGACGCGGTGACGGTCGTGGTGGGGGAGGAGCCGGTCGTCGCCGTGCCGCAGCCCTTCTGGACGCGGGGCCGCAAGGTGGGTGCCGGCCTGCTGGGCGCGGGGGTGCTGGCGGCGGCGCTGTTCGGCGCGCTGGCCACGGCGCAGGCCGCCCGGTTCACGCTGAGCGAGGACGCCGGCGGCGCCGCCCTGTCGATCAACGGCACGGTGGGGGCGGTCCTGTTCGGACTCGTGGCCGCCGCGGCGGGCACGGCGCTGGCCAGCGGGCGGGTCGAGCGCTGGTTCGCCTGGCTGCTCGGCGCCGGCGTGGTCGGGTTCGTGCTGTCGTTCCTGTGCTGGCAGATCTCGGCGGCCCCGCCGGGGCAGAATTTCATGCCGCTGGTCAACACGGTGCGCGGCACGTTCCTGCTCGCGCTCCCGCTGATCTTCGGGGCGCTCGCCGGGGTGCTGTGCGAGCGCTCCGGCGTGGTCAACGTCGCGATCGAGGGGCAGCTGCTGATGGGCGCGTTCGCCGGCGCCCTGGTCGGCACGATGGCCGCCAGCGTATGGGCCGGCCTGCTGGCCGCCGCGCTCGGCGGCGCGCTGATCTCCCTGCTGCTCGCCGTGTTCGCGATCCGCTACCTGGTCGACCAGGTGGTCATCGGCATCGTGCTCAACCTCTTCGCGGTGGGCGTGACCGGGTTCCTCTACGAGCGGCTGATGCAGAACGACCAGCAGGCCTACAACCAGCCGCCCAAGTTCGGCGCCTGGGAGATCCCGCTGCTGTCGGACATCCCGGTGCTCGGGCCGGCCCTCTTCCGCGGCTCGATCTTCCTCTACACGGCGCTGATCCTGGTCGCCGTCATCCACGTCGCCCTGTTCCGCACCCGCTGGGGCCTGCGCACACGTGCCGTCGGGGAGCACCCGACCGCCGCCGACACGCTGGGCGTCCGGGTGCTGGGGCTGCGCTACCGCAACGTCCTGCTGGCCGGGGCGGTCGCCGGGGTGGGCGGGGCGTCGTACACGCTGCTGCTGTATTCCTTCACCAAGAACATGATCGGCGGCAAGGGCTTCATCGCGCTCGCCGCCCTGATCTTCGGCCGGTGGAGCCCGACCGGCGCCCTGCTCGCGGCGCTGTTCTTCGGGTTCGCCGACCAGCTCGGCGCCTACCTGGGCGCCATCAACAGCGTCATCCCGAGCGAGTTCCTGGCGATGCTGCCGTACCTGGCGACCATCCTGGCCGTCGCCGGCCTGGTCGGGCGGGTACGGGCGCCCGCCGCCGACGGCAAGCCGTACATCAAGGGCTGAGGACGTGACTGCAGAAATCGACTGGCCGGCGCTGCGTGCGGCGGCGACCGAGGCCATGCGCCGGGCGTACGCGCCCTACTCGCGCTTCCCTGTCGGCGCCGCCGCCCTGGTGGACGACGGCCGGGTGGTGGCGGGGTGCAACGTGGAGAACGCGGGCTACGGCGTCACGCTGTGCGCCGAGTGCGGCGTGGTGTCGGCCCTGCACGCCGGCGGCGGTGGGCGCCTGCTGGCGCTTGCCTGCGTGGACGCGACCGGCACGCCGCTCATGCCGTGCGGGCGCTGCCGGCAGCTGCTGTGGGAGCACGGCGGCCCGGATTGCCTCGTCGACGCCCTGCCGGCCCCGCTGCCGATGGCGGAGCTGCTGCCCTTCGCCTTCGACGTCGCGGACCTGACGGCCGTCACCGGCGCCGATCCGGGCCCGGGCCGGCCCACTCCGGCCATCGACGTGCCGGCCCGGCTGGCCGCCTGGCGCGGGCGCGGGACGGTGTTCGTCCACCCGGACCTGGCCGGCGGGGAGCGGGTCTGGACGGGCTACTGGGAACGGTCCAGCGGCGCGCTGGCCGTCGACGACGACGCCCCGAGCGCCGCCGGAGCCGCCACCCCGCCCGCCGGCGGGACCGGCATCCTGGACGAGGCGCCCACGTGGCGCGACGTGGCGGACGCGATCGCCTGGGGGCTGGCCCGCACCCCCCGCGTCGTGGTGGTGGACGCCGACGGGGGCACCTGGTGGGCCGGCGACGGGGAGCCGCCGGCCGAGGTGCCGCGACGCTGGGCCCGGGCGTGACGGGCGACTTTGCCGCTGTCGACGTGATCCGCACCAAGCGGGACGGCGGGGCGCTGTCCGATGCGCAGATCGACTGGGTGATCGACGCGTACACCCGCGGGGAGGTCGCCGAGGAGCAGATGTCGGCCCTCGCGATGGCGATCCTGCTGCGCGGCATGGCGCCGGCGGAGGTGGCCCGGTGGACGGCCGCCATGCTCGCCAGCGGGGAGCGGCTGGACCTGGCCGGCATCCCCCGCCCGACGGTCGACAAGCACTCCACCGGCGGCGTCGGCGACAAGATCACGTTGCCGCTCACGCCGCTGGTGGCCGCCTGCGGCGCGGCCGTGCCGCAGCTCTCCGGCCGCGGCCTGGGGCACACCGGCGGCACGCTGGACAAACTGGAGGCGATCCCCGGCTGGCGGGCCACGCTGAGCAACGCGGAGTTCCGCGCCCAGCTGCGCGACGTCGGCGCGGTGATCTGCGCGGCCGGCGCGGGCCTGGCCCCGGCCGACCGCAAGCTGTACGCCCTGCGGGACGTGACCGGCACGGTCGAGTCGATCCCGTTGATCGCCAGTTCGATCATGAGCAAGAAGATCGCCGAGGGCACCGGCGCGCTCGTCCTCGACGTGAAGGTGGGGTCCGGCGCGTTCATGAAGGAGCCCGCGGCGGCGGCGGAGCTGGCCCGCACGATGGTCGAGCTGGGCCGGGCGCACGGGGTGCACACGGTGGCCCTGCTCACCGACATGGCCACCCCGCTGGGCCACGCCATCGGCAACGCGGTGGAGGTCGCCGAGTCGGTGGAGATCCTCGCGGGTGGTGGCCCGGCCGACGTGCGGGAGCTGACGCTGGCGCTGGCCCGGGAGATGCTGGCCGCGGCGGGGTTGCCCGACGCCGACCCGGCGGCCGCGCTGGCCGACGGGCGGGCCATGGACGCCTGGCGGGCGATGATCCGGGCGCAGGGCGGCGACCCCGATGCGCCGTTGCCGGTCGCGGCCGAGGTGGAGGTGGTCGGCGCGGCCACCGACGGGGTGGTGACCGCGGTCGACGCGTACGACATGGGGCTGGCCGCCTGGCGGCTCGGCGCCGGCCGCGCCCGCAAGGAGGACCCGGTCAGCCCGGCCGCCGGGGTGGTCCTGCGGCGGCGGCCGGGGGACCGCGTGCGCGCCGGCGAGCCCCTCTACGAGCTGCGCTGCGACGATGCGGCCCGGATCCCGGCCGCCCGGGCGGCGGCGGCCGCCGCCG
>DASQDS010000460.1:0-2900 GCA_035634075.1 Pilimelia sp.
GACCTGGCCCAGCTCGTCCACGACCTGAAGTGCGTCAACCCGTCCTCGCGGGTGCACGTGAAGCTCGTCTCCGAGGTGGGCGTCGGCACGATCGCCGCCGGCGTGGCCAAGTTGAAGGCCGACGTCATCCTGATCTCCGGGCACGACGGCGGAACGGGCGCGTCGCCGCTGAATTCGCTCAAGCACGCCGGCACGCCGTGGGAGCTGGGCCTGGCCGAGACGCAGCAGACGCTGCTGCTCAACGGGCTGCGCGACCGGGTCACCGTGCAGGTGGACGGGCAGCTCAAGACCGGCCGGGACGTCGTGATCGCGGCCCTGCTCGGCGCCGAGGAGTTCGGCTTCGCCACCGCGCCGTTGATCGTCGAGGGCTGCATCATGATGCGGGTCTGCCACCTCGACACCTGCCCGGTCGGCATCGCCACGCAGAACCCGGTGCTCCGGCAGCGGTTCACCGGCAAGCCCGAGTTCGTGGAGAATTTCTTCCTGTTCCTGGCCGAGGAGGTCCGGGGTTACCTGGCCGAGCTGGGCTTCCGCACCCTGGACGAGGCGATCGGCCGGGCGGAGCTGCTGGATCTGGTGCCGGCCATCGAGCACTGGAAGGCACGCGGGCTGGACCTCTCGCCGGTGCTGTTCGTGCCCGAGCTGCCCGAGGGCGCGGCCCGGCGGCGCAGCCGCGAGCAGGACCACGGCCTGGGCGCGGCGCTGGACAACGAGCTGATCGCGCTGGCGGCGCCCGCGCTGGCCGACGGCGCCGCGGTGCGCGCGTCGGTGGCGGTGCGCAACGAGCACCGCAGCGTGGGCGCGATGCTCGGCGGCGAGGTCACCCGCCGCTTCGGCGGCAAGGGCCTGCCGGACGACACCGTCGAGCTGACCCTGCGCGGCACCGCCGGGCAGTCGTTCGGGGCCTTCCTGCCCCGGGGGGTCACGCTGCGCCTGTTCGGCGACGCCAACGACTACGTCGGCAAGGGCCTCTCCGGCGGCCGGCTGATCGTGCGGCCGCACGAGGAGGCGCCGTTCGTCTCGGGCGGCGCGACCGGCGGGGCGGAGGACCAGATCATCGCCGGCAACACCATTTTGTACGGCGCGACAGCCGGCGAGCTGTACCTGCGCGGCCGGGTCGGGGAGCGGTTCGCGGTGCGCAACTCCGGGGCCACGGCCGTCGTGGAGGGCGTCGGCGACCACGGCTGCGAGTACATGACCGGCGGCACCGTCGTCGTGCTCGGCGCCACCGGCCGCAACTTCGCCGCCGGCATGTCCGGCGGCACGGCCTACATCTGGCGGCTGGACACCCGCAGGGTCAACCTGGAGCTGGTGGACCTGGACAAGGTCTCCGCGGACGGCCGGGTGGCGCTGCATGCGCTGGTGGAGCGCCACCACGCCGAGACCGGTTCCGCGGTCGCGGCGGACCTCCTGCGCCGCTGGCCGGAGGCCGTCGACGAGTTCACCGTGGTCGTGCCGCGCGACTACAAGCGGGTCATGGAAGCGATGCGGGCCGCCGAGGCTGCCGGCCGTGACGTCGACTCTGCCGTCATGGAGGTTGTCCGTGCCTGATCCTCAGGGCTTTCTTCGGTACGAGCGGCGGCTGCCCCCGCGGCGCCCGGTGCCGGTGCGCATCTCGGACTGGCGGGAGGTGTACCGGTCGGCCAGCGACGAGCTGATCCGCGAGCAGGCGACCCGGTGCATGGACTGCGGCATCCCGTTCTGCCACGACGGCTGTCCGCTGGGCAACCGCATCCCGGACTGGAACGACCTCGTCCGCACCGGCTCGTGGGCGTCGGCGGCCGAGTCGCTGCACGCCACCAACAACTTCCCCGAGTTCACCGGGCGGCTGTGCCCGGCGCCCTGCGAGGCGGCGTGCGTGCTGGGCATCGGGGACGACCCCGTGACCATCAAGCAGGTCGAGGTGGAGATCGCCAATCGGGCGTTCGACGGCGGGTTCGTCGTGCCGCAGGCGTGCCCGGCGCCGTCCGGCAAGCGGGTCGCCGTCGTGGGGTCCGGGCCCGCCGGCCTCGCCGCCGCGCAGCAGCTGGCCCGGGCGGGCCACGAGGTGACGGTGTACGAGCGCGACGACGCCATCGGCGGCCTGTTGCGCTACGGCATCCCCGATTTCAAGCTGGAGAAGGAGCACATCGACCGGCGGCTGGAGCAGCTCTCCGCCGAGGGGGTCAGGTTCCGCACCGGGGTCGACGTGGGCGTGGACGTGACCGCCGCGGACCTGCGCGCGGAGTACGACGCCGTGCTGCTGGCCTGCGGGGCGCTGGCCGCCCGGGACACCCCGACCACGCCGGGCCGGCCGCTGCGCGGCGTACACCTGGCGATGGAGCACCTCGTGCAGGCCAACCGGGTCGTGTCCGGCCGGGCGGCGGCCGCCGAGATCACGGCCGCGGGCCGGCACGTGGTCATCATCGGCGGCGGCGACACGGCGGCCGACTGCCTCGGGGTCGCGCACCGGCAGGGCGCCGCCGGCATCCACCAGCTCGACCTCTACCCGCGCCCGCCGGCGGACCGGGACGAGGAGCGGGACCCGTGGCCGACCTGGCCGTGGGTGCTGCGCAGCTACCCCGCCCACGAGGAGGGCGGCGACCGGGTGTTCGCCGTCGCCGTGCGGGAGTTCGTGGACGACGGCACCGGGCAGGTGCGCGCCGTGCGGATCGCCGAGGTGACCGTCGACAAGTTGGACGGCCGCCGGGTGGTCACGCCCGTCCCGGGCACCGAGCGCGAACTGCCGGCCGACCTGGTGCTGCTGGCGATCGGTTTCGAGGGCACGGAAGAGCAGCCACTGCTCGCGCAGCTCGACGTCGCCCGCAACGGGCGGGGTGCGATCGACGCGGGCGCCGACTGGCAGACCGCGACGCCGGGCGTCTTCGTGGCCGGGGACATGCACCGCGGCGCGTCGCTGA
>DASQDS010000461.1:0-3330 GCA_035634075.1 Pilimelia sp.
ACCGGACGGGCTGACCGGACGACGATGACGGGACCGGATGAAACGTGCGTGAAACGTCTGTTCGATCACTTAGGGCCGAAGGTCCCTCGCGGTCTTGGTGGTGGTGTCGTAGCCTCGAACCGTGGAACAGACACTGACCGAGGCAGAGAAATGGGCCGCCGACACGGGCCAACTTGTCGCCGAGTGTCAGTCCCTCCTCGGGCGTGAGCTGACCGCATATGTCGGTGGGGTCGACGACCCCAGGCACCTCGGTCGGGTGCTCGATCACGAGGACCCCGTGGCGCGGGCTGCCCGGGACCGTCTGGAGACCGCCCGACGGATCGTGCGAGCGTTCTCGGAGTCCCGCGCCGCGAGCGCCCGGGCCTGGCTGCGCGGCGTCACGCCGGCGTTCGGCGGGCGGGCCCCGGCGACGATCATCCGGAGTTCGCAGGCCCGCTCGACCCGCGAGGACATCTACCGCCGCGCCGAGCTCTTCGCCGCCGCATAGCGACGCCGGTCGTCAGACCGCCGCTCGGCCGCCTTTCGTCCGCTCGCCGGCTTCTTCCGGTGCGCTGTCTTCGTGCGCCTTGCTGTCTTTCGCCTTGCCGGCTTTCGGCTCGCCGCTTCCTTGTGTCGGAAGTCGATGATTCGGACTCCGTGACGTCCGTCGCGTGCACTGCCGCTGCTCATTGGGCGAACTATGGTGGTGCCCGGCTGTGGATGGTCGGGTGGCACCTGGGCCGTCAGATCATCGCCAACCGCTGCAGCCCCCGGTTTGAGGGCCTGCGGGAGTTTCTGCGGGGTCTGGCGGTCCGGGGCATCCCGACTGGCAACAGGACTATGCGCCGTGGAGCGCCGGTCAATGAGCGTCCGGCAGTGATGCCCCGAACCACCAGGTGCGCCTTCCACTGGGTTGAGCAGCGGAGGTGCTGGTATGAGTGTGACGCAGACGGCTGTGCCGGGGCGACCGGTCACGGTGGGTGTCGACTGGGCGAAGGACAACCATGCGGTGTGTGTGGTGGACCCGGACGGCGAGGCGGTCCAGCGGTTGGTGATTGCGCATACGAAGGCGGGGATCGGACGGCTGCTCACGGTGCTGGAGCGGTATCAGGTGCTCGGGGTGGGGATCGAGCGGCCGGACGGGCCCCTCGTCGCGGCGTTGCTGGCCGCTGGGATGGAGTTGTTCGTGATACCGCCGTCGCAGGTCAAGTCGTTGCGGCGGCGGTACGGGTCGGCGGGGAACAAAGACGACCGGTTCGACGCGTACGTTTTGGCCGATACGGTCCGCACCGACCGGCGGCGGTTGACCCCGTTGCGCCCGGACGGTTCGGCGACCGTCACGATGCGGGCGTTGGTGCGGGCCCGGGCTGATCTGGTCAAGCATCGGGTGGCGCTGGGTAACCAGTTGCGGGCGCATCTGGACACGGTGTTGCCCGGGGCGGTCGGGTTGTTCTGCGAGCTGGACTCGCCGATCAGCCGCGCGTTCCTTGCCGCGTACCCGACCCAGGACGCGGTGAACGCCTTGACCCTGGACACGTTCACCGTCTGGCTGGCCGGGCAACGGTATCGGCAACGGAAACCGGCGGTGCTGCTACGACACCTCACCGGCGCACCCGCCGGGGTGACCGGCCCGGCCGGCGCCGCCCTCGCCGCGGTCACCGCCGCGTATCTGACCGCGCTGACCGCCCTGCTCGAGCAGATCACCGTCCTGGAGCAACAGATCACCGACGCGTTAGCGACCCATCCCGACGGCCGGATCTTCACCTCACTGCCACGGGCCGGGACGGTCCGCGCCGCCCGGTTGCTGGCTGAGATCGGCGACGCCCGGGGCCGGTACCCCACCCCCGCGGCCCTGGCCGGCCTCGCCGGGGTGACCCCATCCACCCGCGAGTCCGGGCAGGTCCGCGTGGTCGCGTTCCGGTGGGCGGTAGACAAGCAACTCCGCGGCGCCGTCTGCGACTTCGCCGCCGATACCGTACGCGCCAACCCCTGGGCCGCCGACCTATACGCCAAAGCGCGGGCCCGGGGCCATCGCCATCCCCACGCGGTCAGAATCCTCGCCCGGGCCTGGCTCGGCGTGATCTGGAAGCTCTGGACCACCGCCACCCCCTACGACCCAGCCCGGCACGGCGCCCTCCAAACCCTCCTCAACCAAGATCAAACTGAGGCAGCTTGACACAGGACACTCCCGCGGCCGAGCCCTGCGCGGTCGGTCGCGCTCGCGCCTGCGGCGCCCGGTGGTCACGCTCGCGCCTTGCGGCGCCCGGTGGTCGCGCGTTCGGCGGCGGTGCGCCCGGTGGTCGCGCGTTCGGCGGCGGAGGTGCGCTCGGCGACAGCGGGCTCGTCAGCGCGTTCGGCAGGAGGCGGGCCCGGTGGCGCTTGGTCGTAGATCTCGGGGTCTGCCGGACGGCGACGCGCCACGGGTTCGGCGTCGGGGATCGCGGCGTGCGTTGTTTCCATAATCGTGTGTGGCGTGTCCGGAACCTGCTGATCGAGGAAACTTCTACATCGCTTTCGCGAGACTTCTTTCCTCGATCGCCCGAGGTCGGGTCCCGGCATGAAGATCAATGGAAACATGTGCTCGTCGACGCGGTGGCGAGCACTTCGACGCCACGTGATCCGCCGGCGGCAGCCCTACGAACCCTCTCAGCCAAGATCGAACATCGTCGGTCGACGCAGGGCGCGCATCGCCGGACGAGTCCATCGGACCAGCCGTCGGAGAGTGCGGGGGTGGGGACGGAGCGGCCCCGGGCGCGAATCCGGGACGACGGGGCTGCGGAGCGGCTCGTCGGGCGGGACAATTGGCGACCGTGACCGAATTCACGGGGAAATCGGATACCAATGTCATCGTCGACGGCTGCGTCACCTATGTCGAGACCGGCGACACGGACACGGTGGCGCGCGGCTTCGGCGCCGATCCGGCGGAGCCGCTCGTCCTCTCCCTCGACGACGCCCTACGAACGCTCGACGACCACAGCCGCGACCACTACGTCGCGCTCCGCCGCGGGCCGGACTGGACGGCGGCGATGGAGCTCGGTGCGCTGCGGCTCGCCTCGACCCACCCGCCCTACGCGACCCGGCCGCACCTCCTGCTGCCCGTGCGGGCCTGGCTGCGGAAGACGACCGGACCGTGGACCCACGACCCCGCAGGCTCATGGCCGGAGGACCCGGCCCGGCGCTGGCCGCGTCGGCACGTCCTGGCCCGCACCGACGCGCCGATCGCGCGAGCGCTTGCATTCGGGGTACGGGGAGCGCTGCGCGACGTGACCGCCCTGGTCGCCGAACGGGCCGTCCGGGCGGCCGAGCCGAGCGGGGCCACCGTGGCCGCCGCCCTCGAGGCGATCGTCGCCG
>DASQDS010000462.1:0-25268 GCA_035634075.1 Pilimelia sp.
GCACTACCCGGGCCGGGACCGGCTCGTCGGGGAGCTGACCGTCGCCGAGCTCCTGTCGGCGAGCGCGATCGACCGGGTCGAGGTGCTGGGCGGCTCCCCGCCGGCGCCCGACACCGTGCTGGTCACCCGGGACTTCGTCCGGCCGCAGTGGCGGACCGGGGCGCTCGTGCTGACGGCCACGCCGGCCGGCGGCGGCCGCATCGCCCCGTTCGAGGTGCGGAACCCGACACCGTGCTGTGCGGACCACGCAACCGCCTGACGGCAAGCGTTGAGTGTGTTAACGGGGCCTTTCCCCGATGCCGCGGCACGGCAACGTGCCGCGCGTAGCGTTGCGCTGACGCCGATCGCGGACCTCGTCGCCCGCGAGCGACACCGGGGGGACGCAGATGATGCTCCTCGCTTTGGCCATCCTTCTGAAACTCGATCTGGACCAGCATGTGGACCGCCTCCGCGAGCTCGTCGAGGAGGTGGCCCACCGGCTGTAGAGCTCAGGCTTGCCCGGGCTTCGGCGGCGCCACCGGATTGGGTAACGCGCCGCCGAAGCGCCGGTCGCGCGCGGCGTACAGCTCGCAGGCGTACCACAGGTGGCGCCGGTCGAAGTCGGGCCACAGGGTGTCGAGAAAGACCATTTCCGCGTACGCCGACTGCCAGAGCAGGAAGTTGGACGTACGCTGCTCCCCCGATGGGCGCAGGAAGAGATCGACCTCCGGCACCTCCGGGTGGTAGAGGTACCGCGCGACCGTCCGCTCGTTGATCTTCGCCGGGTCCAGCCGGCCGGCGGCCACCTCCCGCGCCATCGCCGCCGCGGCGTCGGCGATCTCGGCCTGGCCGCCGTAGTTGACGCAGAACTGCAGGGTCAGCGCCGAATTGTGCCGCGACATCTCCTCCGCGGTGATCAGCTCCGAGAGCACGCTCTTCCAGAGGCGGCCCGTGCGCCCCGACCACACCACCCGGACGCCCAGGTCGACCAGCTCGTCGCGGCGGCGGCGCAGCACGTCGCGGTTGAAGCCCATCAGGAAGCGGACCTCGTCCGGCGAGCGTCGCCAGTTCTCGGTGGAGACGGCGTCCGCCGACCGGGACGGGAGACCCAGCTCCAGGGCGCCCTCGATGGTGTCGAACAGCGAGAACTCGCCCCGCTCGTGGCCCTTCGTGCGGGGCAGGCCGCGGTCCTTCGCCCACCGCCCGTTGCCGTCCATCACGATCGCGACGTGCCGGGGCAGGCTGCCCGACGGCAGGGCCGGCGGGCGGGCGCCCGACGGGTGCGGCGCCGGCGGGCGCGGCCGGCGGCGGGTCACGGGACGGATCACACGGCTCCTTCGTCAGGGGCGGCACCGGCTTGCGGCGCACGGGCCGGCGGGCCGCCGCGGTCGACCAGGGGCAGCGAGCGTAACCCGCGCTCCAGGTGCCACTGCAGGTGCGCGGCGACCAGCCCGCTGCACTCCCGGCGGGGCCCCGCCTCGGCCGCGTCCGCGACCCCCCAGTCGCCCACGCTGAGGGCCACCATCAGGGCCAGCGTGGCCGGTGCCGGATGCGCGGCGCCGGGCGGCCGGCAGTCCCCGCAGACGCACCCGCCGGCGGGCACCGAGAAGGCGCGGTGCTGGCCGGACGTGCCGCAGACAGCGCACGCTGCCAGGGCCGGGGCCCAGCCGGCCAGGCCCATGGCGCGCAGCAGGTACGCGTCCAGCACCAGGGTGCCGGCGTGCTCCCCGGCCGCCAGCGCCCGCAGCGCGCCGAGGGTGAGCTGGAACAGCCGCAGGGCCGGCTCGTGCTCCACGGGCGTGAGCCGCTCGGCGGTCTCGACGACGGCGCTGGCGGCCGTGTACCGGGGGTAGTCGGTGGCGAAGCGGCCGCCGTACAGGTCGATGCCCTCCGCCTGGCTGACCGTGTGCAGGCCGGCGCCCGGCTGCTGCGGGTCGCCGGCGAGCTGGAGGTCGACGTGCCCGAACGGCTCCAGCCGGGCGCCGAACTTGGAGCTCGTGCGCCGCACGCCGCGGGCCACCGCGCGGACCCGGCCGTGCCGCCGGGTCAGCAGCGTGATGATCCGGTCGGACTCGCCCAGCTTCTGCACGCGCAGGACGACCGCGTCGTCGCGGTAGAGCTGGCGGCGGAAACCGGGCACCGGCCCATTGTGGCCGGCGGGTACGACGGCACGCGCCGGGGTCACCCCTGGCACTCTCAGGGTCGCCAGTCAGGGACCGGATCGGTGCCTAACCCGATGCGTCCCGGCGGGGGCGGCCCGTAGGTTGCCGGTCATGGGAAGAGCTATCCGCCCTCGCGGGCGAATCGGCCACCGGGCCGCGGCGGCGGCGTTGGCCGCGATGGCCGTGGCCGCGCTGCCGGGATGCGCCGCCGTGGCGACCACCGTGTCGACATACAGCGCCACCGAGAACCGCACGATCACGGAAATCGTGATCACCGGCGGCGCCGGGGACGTCCTGTTCCGGCCAGGTCTGGAGAGCACGGTACGCGTCGACCGGTCGGCCCGGTACCGGGGCGCGGAGCCGGGCCGCACGTACCGGATCGAGGGCACCGTGTTGCACGTGGACACCGACTGCGGCCGGTCGTGCGAGATGTCGTACACCATCACCGGGGCGGGCGGGGTGGCTGTCCGCGGCGAGAACGGCTCCGGGGACGTGACCCTGACTGGGGTCTCCACGGTGGACCTGACCGTCGGGGCCGGGTCGGTGTCGGTGACCGACGCCGCGGGCGACGTGGCGGTCGAGACCGGGGCGGGCGACATCACCGTGCGCGGGGTGGCCGGCGCCTTCCGGGCGGAGGCCGGCGCCGGGTCGGTGGAGGCGCGCGCGCTGCGCGGCCGCGTCCAGGCGCACAGCGGCGCCGGCCACCTGACCCTCGACCTCGAGCGGGCCGCGGACGTGCGGGCCGAGGCGGACGCCGGGGACCTCGACCTACGGGTGCCGGCCGGCCGGTACCGGGTCGCGGCGAACAGCGGCGCGGGCGACGAGGTGGTGCAGATCCCGAACGACCCGGCGGGTACGCACACGCTCACGCTGGACACGGGAAGCGGTGACATCAGCGTCACGCAGGGCTGACGCGCGGGCGGGGGCCGGTCGACTCGCGAACGACGAGCCGGCACGGCTGCCGGATCACCCCGGACCGCGGCCGGCCGTCCAGCGCCGCGAAGAGGTGGGTGACCGCCGTCGCGGCGAGTTGCTCCAGGTTGAGGTCGACCGTCGTCAGGGGCCGGCGGCAGTCCGCGGCGAGCACCTCCCAGTTGTCGTAGCCGACGATCGCCACGTCGTCGGGCACCCGCCGGCCCAGCTCCAGGGCCGTCTCGACCGCGCCCGCGGCGACCTGGTCGTTGCCGCAGAAGAGCGCGTCCACCCGCGGGTGCGCGGTCAGCAGCAGCCGCGCCGCGTGGCGCCCCCAGCGCTGCGACCACTCGCCGTACATCGGCTCGCCGGCCAGGGCGAGCCCCGCGTCGGTGAGGGCCGCGCGCAGCCCGGTCACCCGGTCCCGGGCCGCCCGGTAGCCGTGCGGCCCGGTGATGTGGCCGATGTGGCGCCGGTCGTGGCCGATCAGGTGTTCGGCGGCCAGCCGCGCCCCGCCCTCGTCGTCGGCGAGGATCGACAGGTCCTGCGGGTCCGCGGACTCCCCGTACACGTACACCACGGGCACCGGGATGTCGCGGGTGAGCGAGGGGCGTACGTCGTTGCTGTCGCCGACGACGATGAAGCCGTCCACCTGGCGGGCGAGCAGCGTGCGGATGTAGTGCTGCCGGCGGATGGCGTCTCCGCGCGCGTCGCAGAGCAGGACCGACATGTGCTCGTTCGCCAGGGAGTTCTCCGCACCGAGCAGGATCGGGATGGCGAACCGCCCGGCCAGCTCGTCCGTCAGCAGGCCGACGGTGCGGGTACGGCCGGAGATCAGCCCGCGGGCCAGCACGTTCGGCTGGAACGACAGCTGGTCCGCTGCCTGCAGCACTCGTTCCCGGGTCGCCGCGGCGACCTGCGCCCGCGCATTCAAGGCCTTCGACGCGGTGGCGACCGACACTCCGGCCAGGCCGGCCACGTCGCTGAGGGTCACTGAAGCGGACCGCCGTCTGCCCACCGAAATCCTTCCCCATTTTCCTTTCGGCCGGACCGACCGAGCGTGCTCGAATCACCGGCACGGTCTCGCGATGCTACCGCTCGCAAGCACTTCAGCAACAGCAACTGACAGACGGCCGTGAATATCGATTGTCGACGCTCCTTGCCGAAAAGGTTTTCGTAGACGAGGGTGGCGGAAGTACGCGTCACGACCGTCCCCACCGCTCCGTGCAAGGGAAATCGAATGTCGACAGAGGCGACTTCCACCGGCGGCCGGCCCGTTGTGCCGACAACCGGCGCGCTGTGGCCGCTCGGCCTGCGCGAGGTGCGGCTCACCGGCGGCTTCTGGGGCCGCCGACAGCGGATGAACGGCGAGATGACCCTCGACCACTGTCGCGGCTGGATGGACAAGCTCGGCTGGATCGGCAACTTCACCGGAGCCGACTGCCCGGCACCCGCGGCCGACCGGCCCGGCCGCCAGTTCACCGATTCCGAGGTGTACAAGCTCGTCGAGGCGATGGCGTGGGAGACCGGCCGGGGGGCGGCGCGGGACTGGCGGCCGGAGATCGCGGAACTGACCGACGTGATCGCCGCCGCCCAGTCCCCGGACGGCTACCTCAACACGGCCTTCGGCCGGCCGGGCCAGCGCCCCCGCTACAGCGACCTGCGCGGCGGCCACGAGCTCTACTGCGCCGGGCACCTGGTGCAGGCAGCCGTCGCCGCGGCGCGGACCGGCGGCGGCGAGGCGCTGCTGCCTGTCGCGCGGCGCGCCGCCGACCAGCTATGCGACTCCTTCGGGCGGGACGGCGGGTGGGGCGTCTGCGGGCATCCGGAGGTCGAGCCCGCCCTGGTGGAGCTCGCCCGGTTGACCGGCGAGCAACGCTACCTGGGGCAGGCCGCGCTCTTCGTCGAGCGGCGCGGCCACCGGTCGCTGCCCCAGGATTCCGTCGGCTGGGCGTACTACAGCGACGACATCCCGGTGCGGTACGCCGACGTGTTCCGCGGCCACTGCGTACGCGCGCTGTATCTGGCCTGCGGGGCCGTGGACGTCGCCGTGGAGACCGGCGACGGTGAGCTGCTGGACGCGGTTGCCCAGCAGTTCCGCCGGACCCTGGCGCGCCGCACGCACCTGACCGGCGGCATGGGTTCCCGCCACGCCGACGAGGCGTTCGGCGACGACTACGTGCTGCCCGCCGACCGGGCGTACGCGGAGACGTGCGCGGGCGTCGCCGCCATCATGCTGGCCTGGCGGTTGTCGCTGGCCACCGGCGAGCCGCACTACGGCGACATCATCGAACGGATCCTGTTCAACGTGGTCGCCACCTCGGTGAGCGACGACGGCCGGTCCTTCTTCTACGCCAACACGCTGCACCAGCGCACGCCGACCGAGTCGGTGCCGGTGGATCAGGAGCGGCTGGGCGTCGGCGGCGGCCCGCGCGCCCCGTGGTACCAGGTGTCGTGCTGCCTGCCGAACGTCGCCCGCCTGCTGGCCAGCCTCGCCGCGTACGCCGTCACCGCCGACGCGGGCGGCCTCCAGGTGCACCAGTACGCCGACGCCCGGGTGGGCACGCGCCTGCCCGACGGCCGCCGCGTCGGCCTGGTGATGCGGACCGCCTACCCCGACGACGGAGTGGTGCGCATCCGGATCACGGAGACCGGCGGTGGGCCGTGGGCCGTCACGCTGCGGGTGCCGGGGTGGGCGGACGGGGCGACCGTCGTGGACCCGTCCGGGCGCCGGCCGGCGCCGCCCGGTGCGGTCGTGGTCCGTCGCGACTTCGCCGTCGGCGACGAGATCCGGCTGGAGATCCCGCTGCGGCCACGATGGACGTTCCCGGACACCCGCGTGGACGCCGTCCGCGGCTGCGCGGCGGTGGAGCGGGGGCCGGTGGTGCTCTGCGCCGAGTCGGTCGACCAGCCCGGCGCGGACCTGGACAGGCTGCGGGTGGATCCGACCGTCGCGCCGGCCGACGACGGGAGGCACGTGCGGGTGCGGGCCGGCTTCGTCGCCCCACCGCCCCGCGCCTGGCCGTACGGCAGCGGCCACCGCGGCGAGGCGTTCCAGGACGGCCCGCCGGTGCGGCTGGTGCCGTACCACCGCTGGGCCCGTCGCGGGCCCGCGACGATGCGCGTCTGGCTGCCGACCCGGTGAACCGCTGCGGAGGGAGACGTCCCGTGACACCCCGGTTCGGTCGCCGTGCGGCCGGCGGCCTGGCGGTTGCCCTGCTCCTGGCGCCGGCGGCGTGCGGCGCCGACGATCCGCCGGGCGCCGTCGGCACGGCGGGCGCGGCCCGCACGGCGGGCGTCGACGACGGCAGCACCCTCACGCTGTGGACCCGCGCCGCCACCGAGTCCGTGTCGCGGGCGTACGCCGAGGCGTACAACGCCACGCACGACAACACCGTCCAGGTCACGGCCTACCCGAACGAGGAGTACCCGGCGAAGCTGGCCTCCGCCGCCGGCGCCAGGGCGTTGCCGGACCTGTTCGCCACCGATGTGGTCTTCGCACCGCAGTACGCCTCGCAGGGCCTGTGGCGCGACGTCACCGACTCCTTCGCGGCGCTCGCCGTGAAGCGCGCCGTCGCGCCCGCCCACGTGCGCGCCGGCACCTGGCGGGACCGGAACTACGCCGTACCGCACACCATCGACATGTCCGTGCTGCTGTACAACAAGGAGCTCTACGCCCGGGCGGGGCTCGACCCGGCGCGGCCGCCGGCCACGCTGGCCGAATTCGCGCAGCACGCCCGCCGGATCGATCAGCTGGGCGGCGACGTGCACGGGACGTACTTCGGCGGCAACTGCGGCGGCTGCGTCGAGTTCACCTTCTGGCCGTCGGTGTGGGCGGCCGGCGGCGAGGTGCTGACCGCCGACGGCAGCGCGAGCACGGTGGACTCGGCCGAGATGGCCGCCGTCTTCTCGCTCTACCGACGGCTCTACGAGGACGGCGTCGCGGCGCCGGCGTCGAAGGACGAGGCGGGGCCGACCTGGCTCGGGGCGCTCAAGACGGGCAAGGTGGGCATCGCGCCGGCCCCGTCCGTGTGGTTGGGCCTGATCGAGGAGGCCGGCGTCGAGCTGGGCGTCGCGCCGATCACGGGGATCGACGGCGGGGAGTCGACGTTCGTGGGCGGCGACGCCATCGGGATCGGCGCGACCACCGGCAAGGCGGCCCAGGCGTGGGACTTCCTCGCCTGGACCATGTCCGACGAGGCGCAGGTCGAGGTCGTCGCCAAGAGGAAGGGCGTGCCGACACGCACCGACCTGGCGAGCAACAGGTACTCCTCCGCCGACCCGCGGATCGTCACCATCAACCGCCTGATGGCCAAGGGCAGGACGCCGTACGCCAAGAACTTCAACGCCTCCTTCAACGATCCCCAGAGCCCGTGGCTGCGGACCGTGCGGGGGGCGCTGTTCGGCGACACGGCAACGGCGCTGAGCGAGGGCAACGCCGCGATCACCAGGTCGCTACAGCAGGGTTGACCCGCGCGGCGGGCCGGCGCTGTCGAAGCGCCCGCGCGCCGCCCACCGAAGGCCGAGGATGTCCACAACGCTGATTCCGATCGCCGCCCCGGCGGACCGGCCGCCCCCGCGCCCGGGAAGCGGCCGGCGCCCCGGCGGGCTGCGGCGCCGCCGCGCGCTCACCGGGCTGGCGTACGCGAGCCCGACGGCGGCGCTGGTCGCGGTGTTCTTCCTGCTGCCGATCGGCCTGGTCGGCTGGATGTCGCTGCACCGCTGGCCGCTGCTGGGCCAGCCGGAGTTCAACGCGCCGGCCAACTACACCGCCGTGCCGGGCGACGACCTGGTCCGCGGCGCGGCGCGCTTCACCGTCGCCTACACCGTGCTCATGACGGCGATCCTGGTCGTGGTGGCGGTCGGGCTGGCGCTGCTGGTCCAGCAGCGCCGGCGCGGCGTCGGCTTCTTCCGCACGGCCTTCCTGCTGCCGATGGCGGTGGGCTTCGCCACCGCGTCGCTGCTGTTCCTGGGCATGCTCAGCGACGAGATCGGCCCGGTGACCCGGGCGCTGGCGGCGCTCGGGATCGTCGACGGCTACGTCTCCTGGACGAGCGGCAGCGCCACCTCGGCGTCCGCCTCCGCGGTCGTGCTGGTGGTGTGGCGTTTCGCCGGCTTCACCATGCTGATCGTCCTGACCGGGTTGCAGGCCATCCCCACGGACCTGTACGAGGCGGCCCGGCTCGACGGCGCCGGCCCGTGGCAGACCTTCCGGCGGATCACCCTGCCGTTGCTCCGCCGGACGCTGGCACTGGTGCTCACGCTGACGATCACGGGCTCGCTGCTGGCGTTCGACCAGTTCTGGATCCTCACCCGGGGCGGGCCGGACAACAGCACGACCTCCCTGGTCATGGTGCTGTACCGCAAGGCGTTCATCGAGCTGGACCTGGGCTCGGCGGCGGCCGTGTCGGTGCTTCTGCTGCTGGTCCTCGTGGCCGTCAACGTCGTCCAGCTCGGCGCCCTGCGCGGCCGGTCCCGGTGAGGGGGGAGCGCGGATGACCGGCACGCAGACCACGGCCCGGCGCGGGTACGCCGTCACCGGCTCGGCCCTGGCCATCCTGTTCCTGTTCCCGCTGCTCTGGAGCGGCTGGGCGTCGGTGCGCACGGACACCGGCTTCGGCCTGGAGAACTACGACCGCCTGTTCGCCTCCGCCAACGGAATCCGGCCGCGGCACGTGCTCAACAGCGTCACGGTCAGCGCTCTGACCGTCGGCGGCACGCTGCTGGTGTCCACCCTGGGCGGTTACGCGTTCGGCCGGTTCCGCTTCCCCGGCCGGGAGGTGCTGTTCCTGTTGACGCTGGCGATCCTCATGGTGCCGTACGCGACGATCCTCATCGCCCTGTACGTCCTGCTGGGCTGGCTGGGGCTGGCCGACTCGCTGGTCGGGCTCAGCGTGGTCCTGGTCATGTTCCAGTTGCCGTTCGCCGTCTTCATGATGCGCAACTCCTTCGCGGCCGTCCCCGCGGAGCTGGAGGAGTCGGCCCAGCTCGACGGGTGCGGCAGCCTGGCCACCCTGGCCCGGGTCATGCTGCCGGCCGTCCGCCCGGGCCTGGTGACCGTGGGCCTGTTCGCATTCGTCACCTCGTGGAGCGAGTTCTTCGCGCCGCTGATCCTGCTCAACTCGACCGACAAGTTCACCACCACGCTGGCAGTGGTCAACATGCGGACGGCGAGCCACGGCTCGATCGACTACGCCGCGCTCGAGGCGGGCGTGGTGGTCATGGCCGCGCCGTGCCTGCTGCTGTTCGCCGTCATGCAACGCAGCTACGTGCGCGGCTTCACCACGGGAGCCGTCAAAGGCTGACACCCACCCGCCCCACGGGGGCGATGAACCCCAATATATAGATGATGATCGATATGGATCCGGAGGAAGATCGATGAGCAGACGCTGGCGCACCACCGCCCCCCTCGCCGCGCTGGGTGTCGTCGCGGCCGGGCTGGTGGCCGTCCAGTTGGGCACCGCGCACGCGGTGCCCGGCGACAACCTCGCCTGGACGGCGACCGCCACCGCCTCCTACACCTCCCCCTGGGAGAGCGTCGCGGCCGTCAACGACGGCATCGACCCGACCCGGTCCAACGACACCCAGAACCGCCGGTGGGGCACCTGGCCCAACACCGGCACCCAGTGGGTCGAGCTCACCTGGACGGCGACGCAGACGATCGGCGCCGTCGACGCCTTCTTCTTCGACGACGGCGGCGGCGTGCGGGTGCCGGCCGCCTGGCGCGTGCAGGCGTGGAACGGCAGCACCTACGCCGACGTGTCCACCGTCAGCGGCTACCCGACCGCGGCCGACCGGTACAACCGGACCACCTTCGCCGCCGTGCGCACCAACCGGCTGCGGGTGGTGCTGACCAGCGGCGCGGCCTCCGTCGGGCTGCTGGAGGTCAAGGCGCACGCCGACCCGGGCGCGGGCAACCCCACCCCGGGCCCCACCACCCGAGCGCCGGGCACCGGGTGGAACCCGCCGGCCCACCTCGTCACGCCGCTCAACCAGGTGTGGCAGCACTACGAGCAGACCTACCCCCGGCTCAACACCTTCCGCAACTACGGCTGGGACCAGCTGTTCGCCAACCGGGGATCGATCAACTACTGCGTCCGGTGGGACTCCCCGGCGCCCGTCTCGGCCGCTCAGCGCGACCAGATTCACGCAGCGCTGGCCCGCCAGTTCAAGAAGTGGATGGACGTGATGGCAGGACAGGACGGCTGGCCGTACGCCCAGGTGCCGGTCAACGTGGTGGGTTGGGCGGTCCGCGACCGCAACCAGCTGCAATGGACCGACAACAGCGTCGACATCTACGTCAACAACATCCGCGAGAACGCCCCGCAGTGCGCCGAGCCCTGCGGCCGGTTCTTCAACCAGGGCGGCACGTACCCCAACTGCCCGGGCGGAGCGGCCCGGCACTACGACATGTCGCTCTGGCTCACCGCCGGCTTCGGCGGCGGCCACGGCGGCGACTGGGGGCAGCGGCTGAGCACGGAGAACTTCCTCAGCAACAGCAACGCCCCGAACATGCCCATCCTGCTGCACGAGATCGGGCACAGCTTCGGCCTGGACGACTTCTACGACTGGACGCCCGCCGGGGTGACCAACTTCCTGATGAAGGCCGGCACCGCCCGGGAGATCACCGAATTCGACGCGTGGATGTTCCGCGACTGGTGGCGGCACCTCAAGGCCCGCTACGGCTTCTGACCCCCGCCCGCCCCAGCCCCTCGCCAGACCCCGACCCTGGGAAGGAAGATCATGCGCGTTTCCTCCGCCCCTCCCCGGCGGACAGCTCTCGTCGCCGGCGCGACCGGCGCCCTGCTCGTCCTGTCCATGCTGATCAGCCAGGCCGCCGCCAGATCCGGTGACGCGCCCGCACCGGCCGGCCATGCCCACCCCCCGGGCACCGCCGCCCACGACCACGGCCCGGTCGGCGGGGCCGCCCGGCCGCTCGCCGGCGTGCCGGCCGACGACCAGTCCCGCGGGCTGGTCTACCGCGGGCTGCGGGCCGCCCGCACCGGCCCGTGCGTGGGGGCGTACGAGGTGACCGGTACCGGCATGTGTACGCACGGCCCGGACGCCCCGCCCGCCGGGATGGCCGTGCACCGCCGCATCCAGCCGTACTCGCGCACCGTCGCGGCGATGGCGCCGCAGGCGCTGGCCGTCTGCGAGGGCGACGGCGTGTCCGGGCGCCGGGTGGAGGTCCTCTACATCCACGGCAGCACCAACCGCTACGACCAGTACCTGGAGACGTTCCGCACGCTGGCCGAGGCCGTGGACACCATCTTCGCCGAGAGCGCGCGGGCCACCGGCGGCGAGCGGCGCGTCCGGTACGTCACCGAGACCGTGAACGGAGCCTGCCGGCCCGTCGTGCGCCGAGTGCAGATCCCCGACTCGGCGCTGACGGTCCGCGACTGGGCGCCGCTGCTCAACGCCGTCCGGGCCGCCGGCTACACCCGCACCGACCGCAAGTACCTCCAGTTCGTCGACGCGACCGTGTACTGCGGCATCGGCGGCTTCGCCGGGGACACCCGGAAGAACGACCAGAACAGGTCCAACACCGGGCCCGAGTACGCCCGCGTGGACAGCGGCTGCTGGAGCGCCGGCGTCGCCGCGCACGAGCTGGGGCACACCCTCGGCGCGGTGAACAACAACGCCCCCAACAGCTCCGGCCGGGCGCACTGCCTCGACGAGTACGACGTCATGTGCTATCAGGACAGCCCGACCGCCACGATCCGCACCGCCTGCCCGGACCGGGCGCTCAACCAGCGCCTCGACTGCAACCACGACGACTACTACCACACGAACCCGACGCCGGGCAGCTACCTGGCCACCAACTACAACGTCGCCGACAACCTCTTCCTCATCCGCGGCGACTCCCCCGGGCCGACCCCGGGCCCCGGGCCGACCCCGGGCCCCGGCCCGACCGGCGGCCCCGCCCCGGGCACCTTCCGGCTCGTCAACGGCGCCGCCCCGGTGTGCCTGGACGCGCCCGGCGGGACCGGCGCCGACGGCACCCCGCTCGCCGTCTCGCCCTGCGGCGACGGCACCAACCAGCGGGTCAGCCAGGTCGGCGGCACGCTGCGGCTGCTCGGCAAGTGCCTGGACGCGTCGGGTGCCGGCACGGCAACCGGGACCCCGGTGATCCTCTGGTCCTGCTCCGGGGCCGGCAACCAGCAGTGGGTCCACCGCCCGGACGGGTCCATCGCCGGCGGGCCGAGCGGCCGGTGCATCGCGCCCCTCGGCGGCGCCGTCACCGCCGGCACCCGGCTCGTACTCGCCGACTGCGACGCCCAGCCCACCCAGCGGTGGGCCCGCGGCTGACCACCGACACAGATCGAGGTGACGAGATGTCCTCCCGTACGGGCGCCGCCCGGCGCCGGCTGGCCCTCGCGGCCGTGACCGTCCTCGCGGCCGGCACGCTGACCGCGCAGCTGGGCACCGCGCACGCGGCGCAGACCATCGGCTTTCCCACGTTCACCGGCCCCGCCGTACCGCCGCCGCCGGTCGGCTACCAGACCGGCGACACCATGCGGGCCATCTTCGACGCCGAGAGCGCCGGCACGAGCTTCTGGCTGGACCGGCTGCTGGCCCGGCCGGGCATCGACCCGGCCGGCCCGTGGCTGATGACCCGGGGCCGGGCCGCGTTCATGGCCACCCACAACCCGGCCGTACTCGGCTTCGGCGGCAACGCGGCCTACTGGGACAACATCCGCAGCCAGGGCGCGTACGCCATCACCGCCGGACCCGGCACGTTCACCGAGCAGCCGGCCCAGCGCTGGCAGGCGCCCAGCCACTGGCGCGGCGTGCACGCCAGCGGTCCACTGAGGATCACCGCCACGAAGTTCATCACCCACAACAACGTGCTGGTGACCAACCTGGCGATCGCCAACACCGGGCCGGCCGCCGCCACCGTGCAGCTGCGGGCCACGTCGCCGTACGCGGCGACCGGCAGCGGCACCGAGCTGACCGGCACCCGGGCGGTGAAGAACAACCTCACCACGGTGTACCCGCGGCTGTCCGGCGACGGGTTCACCGCGGGCGGCGGGGCGCTGGCCCGGTCGGTGACCGTGGGCGCCGGCCAGACCGTCACCACCAAGGTCCAGCTCGGCCTCGTGGCGAGCGAGATACCCCAGTCGCTGACGGAGTACCAGGCGTACCGGGCGCACTCGCCGGCCGCCGCGTTCGCCACCCACGTGCGGGCGTACAACCGCTGGTGGGCCGACAACATCCCGTACCTCGACGTGCCCGATCCGGCGATCAAGAAGAACATCTACTACCGCTGGTGGCTGATGCGGTTCAACCACCTAGACGCCGACATCCCCGGGCAGGACTTCCAGTTCCCGCAGTCCATCGAGGGCGTGACCGGTTACAACAACGCGATCGCCCTCACCCAGCCCATGCACATCGACGACCTGAAGTACCTGCGCGACCCGACCTACTCGTACGGGCCGTGGCTGGCCGTCGGCCAGTCCTCGGCGAACGGCCGGTACATGGACAACCCCGGCGACCCGGAGAACTGGTCCAACAGCTACACGCAGTACATCTCCGAGGCGGCCTGGCGCGCGTACCAGCTGCACGGCGGCCAACCCGCCATGCTGCGCAACTTCGCCCGGTACGCCGAGATGGACGTGAAGGGCCAGCTCGCCACCTACGACACCAACAACAACGGCGTGATCGAGTACAACTGGGGCGCGATGACCGGCAACGACGCCGACGCCGTGTCGTTCCACTGGCGCGCGGGCAACCTGGACCGGGCCGAGGGGGCCTACGTCTACAGCAACGCGCTGGCCGCCGCGCAGGCGTACACGGTGCTCGGCGACACCGCCAAGGCGACCGAGCTGGGCGCCATCGCCAACCGGGTCCGCGACGGCATCATCACCGTGCTCTGGAACCCCGACCGGCAACTGCTCGAGCACCGGCACGTCGCCACCAACACACACGTGCCGTGGAAGGAGATCAACAACTATTACCCGTACGCCGTCGGCCTGATGCCCAACACGGCGACGTACCGCCAGGCGCTGCGGCTGTTCGCCGACCCCGCCGAGTATCCGATCTTCCCGTTCTTCACCGCCAACCAGCGCGACAAGGCCGCCGCCGCGGCGCAGGGCGAGCCGGGCAGCAACAACTTCTCCACCATCAACTCCACCGTGCAGTTCCGGCTCTACTCCTCGGTCCTGCGCAACTACCCGAACGAATGGATGTCGGCGCAGGACTACAAGAAGCTGCTCTACTGGAACGCCTGGGCCCAGTACGTCGGCGGGAACACCCAGTGGCCGGACGCCAACGAGTTCTGGGCCAACTGGAACGGTTCCGCCATCACGTACCGCTCGTGGATCCACCACAACATCCTCGGCAGCAGCAACTGGACGGTGATCGAGGACGTGGCCGGCCTGCGCCCGCGCACGGACACGACCATCGAGCTCTCGCCCATCGACATCGGCTGGTCGCACTTCGCGGTCAACAACGTCCGGTACCGCGGCAACGACCTCAGCATCGTCTGGGACGACCCGGCGGACGGCGTCGTGCGCTACCCCGGCGTGCCGCAGGGCTACTCGGCATACCTCAACGGCAGCCGTGTGTTCACCGTGGACCGGCTGGTCCGGGCGCTCTACGACCCGGTGAGCGGCAGCGTCACGCTGCCCGGCGGCACGGGCGCCATCACGTTCAGCGCGCCGTTCATCGGGCTCCGGCCGCCGCAGCAGGTCACGCACACCGGCGCCCGGATGGTTGACATGTTCGCCCGGGCCGGCGTGGACCTGACCGCCACCGTCAGCAACCTGGCGCGGGGCGCGGCCACGTCCGCGTCGTACACGGCGGCGGGCACCTCGACCGGGGCGGCGGTCGACGGCTTCCCGACCAACGCGCCGATCTGGGGCACCGCCGGCTCGCCGAACGCCAGTGACTGGTACGAGCTGAACCTCGGCCAGCCGCGGACCGTGGACGACGTGTGGCTGTTCTTCCGCGACGACCGGGCCGCGAACCGGTACCGGGCACCGTCTGCCTACACCGTCCTGTACTGGAACGGCAGCGCCTGGATCCCCGCCGCGGCACCGGCCCGGACGCCCGACACCCCGCGGGCCAACCACAACCGGGTCCGGTTCGACCCGGTCACCACCCAGCGGCTGCGGGTGCAGTTCGCGCACGCCGCCGGCGCCCGGACCGGGCTCACCGAGGTGCAGGTGTTCCACCGGGGCGGCGAGCCAGGTTCCTAGGCCTCATCCGGCCGGACTTCGCACCGGTCCGGCCGGATGCGCAGGGGACTGGCGCCCGGTCACCGCGGCAACGGCGCCGCGGTGGCCGGGCGCCAGGGCCGCTCGCGGCATGACAGTTGGCAGATCGTCCCGGAGACGTTCGAGTAGCCGGCCCACCGCCGACGCGCGCCTTGACGTCAATCTTGGCAACTTTGTGTTAGCCACGAACACAAAGTGGCCAAGATTTCGAGCGGCCCGCCACCGTACGGACCCTTACGCGCGGCGGCCGAGGGGCTTGCGGGTGAAGTACCCGCCCAGCAGCTCTTCGGCGGGGCCGTCCGGCGCGCCGCCCTCCGGGTAGGCGGCGCTGTCGTCCACCGGGTGGTAGCCGATTTCGGCGCCCTCGGCCACCGACAGCCAGCGGCCGGTGTTCGCGCTCACCCCGTGGAGCACCCGGAACCCCGTGGCGTCGGTGCGCAGGCACGCCTCCACCAGCCGGGCCGCGTCGTCCGGCGACAGCCACATGTGCGCGTGGTCCGCCGGCGGCCGCGGGAAGCAGGCGCCGATCCGCAGCGCGACCACCACCATCCCGAACCGGTCCGCGTACAGGCTGCCCAGCGCCTCCACGGTCGCCTTGGTGACCCCGTAGTAGCTGTCCGGACGCGGCGGCACCGATGCCGGGACGCCGTCGGGGCCCATCGGCGTGGCGGCACCCGCCCGCCCGGCGGGGTGCGCGCCCGGGCGGGAGTAGTACCCCGCCGCGTGGATCGACGACGCCAGGATCACCCGCCCGACGCCGGCCTCCCGGGCGGCCTCCAGCACCGTGCGCGTGCCGTCGATGTTGACCCGGACCAGCTCGGACCAGGCGTCCTCGGTGGCGATCGCCGCGAGGTGGAGCACCGCGTCCACGCCCGCGCACGCCGACGCCGTCACCGCGGCGTCGGTCAGGTCGCCGGTGTGCAGCTCCACGGCCTCGCCCGGCGCCGCCGGCTCCTGCTCGGCCGCGTCCAGCAGCCGCAGCACGCGCCCGGGGGCGGCGAGCCTCGGGCGGAGGATCCGGCCGATCCGGCCGCCCGCCCCGGTCACGAGTACGCGCATGTCAGAAACCCAGCTTCCGCAACTGCTTGGGATCGCGCTGCCAGTCCTTGGCCACCCGGACGTGCAGGTCGAGATACACCCGCGCGCCCAACAGCGCCTCGATCTCCCGCCGGGCGCGGGTGCCGACCTCCTTGAGCCGGCTGCCCCGCGCGCCGATCACGATGGCCTTCTGGCTGGACCGCTCGACGTAGAGGTCGGCGAAGATCTTCACCAGCCCACCCTCGGTCTGCATCTCCTCGACCACGACGGCGATCGAGTGGGGCAGCTCGTCCCGCACGCCCTCCAGCGCCGACTCCCGGATCAGCTCGGCGACGAGCACCTGCTCCGGCTCGTCGGTGAACATGTCGTCGGGGTAGAGCTGCGGGGACGGCGGCAGGTACCCGGTCATGACGTCCACCAGCGTGTCGACCTGATGGCCGGCCACGGCGCTCACCGGCACCACCGCCGCGAAGTCAGCCAGCTCGCTGACCGCGACGAGCTGCTGCGCCAGCCGGCCCCTGTCGACGAGGTCCGTCTTGGTGACCACGGCGAGCAGGGTGCCCTTCAGGTCGGCCAACTCACCGCTGATGAAGCGGTCACCCCGGCCGATCTCCTCGTCGGCCGGGATGCACAGGCCGATCACGTCCACCTCGCTCCATGTCTGCCGGACGAGGTCGTTCAGCCGCTCGCCGAGCAGCGTGCGCGGGCGGTGCAGGCCCGGGGTGTCCACGAGGACGAGCTGTGCGGCCGGCCGGTGCAGCACTCCGCGGATGATGTGCCGGGTGGTCTGCGGCTTGCTGGACGTGATGGCGATCTTCTGCCCCACGATCGCGTTGGTCAGGGTCGACTTGCCGGCGTTCGGCCGCCCGACAAAGCACGCGAAGCCGGCACGGTACGTCGGGTCCTCGCGCACGTATCTCCCTCAGTTGGCGCGACCTGCGCTGAACGACAGGTCAGTCTCGCACGGTGCCCAGCAGCGTCCCGTCCGGGGCGGCCACGTGGATGGGCGCGCCGGGGGCGAGGTCACGCACGGCGGCATGCCCGCCGCCGTCCAGCGTGGACGCCTCGGTCACCACCACCGCGGCCTCCAGCCGGGTCGCCCCCGCGGCCGCCGCGGAGGCCACCGCGAGCTGGAGCGCGGTCACCGTCAGTGAGGGCAGGCTGACGCTGGCCGCCGCGTACGTGCGGCCGTCGGAGTCCCGCACCGCGGCGCCCTCTGCGGCCGTGACCCGGGCCCGCGCCCCGCGCGCGAGGATCACCAGCTTCGCGTCCTCGGCGTCCAGCTCAGCGAGCGGCTCAGGCATCGGCGGGCTGCCTTTCTCCTCGGGCGTCGGTCAGCTCTGCGCGGTCCGCCTCCTCGGCGCCCGCGTCGTCCTCATCGGCGGCGGCGCGCCGCACCAGCACCGTGTCGATCCGGTTGCGGCGGCCGGTCGTGCCCTCGGCCACCAGCCGCAGGCCGCCCACGGTCGCCTCCGCGCCGGGGATCGGCACCCGGCCCAGCGCCTGGGCCAGCAGCCCGCCCACGGTCTCCACCTCGTCGGCGGGCAGCTCGACGTCGAAGAGCTCGCCGAGGTCGTCGATCGGCAGCCGGGCCGTCACCCGCACCGCGCCGTTGTCCAGGTGATCCACCGGGGGCCGCTCGACGTCGTACTCGTCGTTGATCTCGCCGACGATCTCCTCGAGGATGTCCTCGATCGTGACCAGGCCGGCCGTACCGCCGTATTCGTCCACGACGATGACCAGATGGGTCCGGCTCGCCTGCATCTCGGAGAGCAGGTCGTCCACCGGCTTGGACTCGGGGATGAACGTCGCCTCCCGCATCAGGTCGACCACCGGCACGCCGGCAGCGCCCGGGTCGGCCTGGCTGCGCCGGATGACGTCCTTGAAGTAGAGCAGCCCGAGCACGTCGTCCACCCCGTCGCCGACGACCGGGATGCGGGAGAAGCCCGAGCGCAGGAACAACGCCAGCGCCTGGCGCAGGCCCTTGTCGGCCTCGATCCAGACCATCTCCGTCCGCGGGACCATGACCTCCCGGGAGATCGTCTCGCCGAGCGCGAACACCGAATGGATCATCTGCCGCTCGCCGTGCTCGACGACGCCGCGCTCCTCCGCCAGGTCGACCAGCTCCCGCAGCTCCACCTGGGTGGCGAACGGCCCCTCCCGGAACCCGCGGCCCGGCGTCACGGCGTTGCCGATGAGGATGAGCAGCGAGGCGAGCGGGTTGAGCACGCGGCCCAGCCAGCGCACCGCCGGGGCGACGGCCAGGCCGACGGCGTACGCGTGCTGCCGCCCGATCGTGCGCGGCGCCACCCCGACGACCACGAAGCTGACCAAAGTCATCGCGCCGGCGGTGACCAGGGCGGACGTCCAGCCGGCGGTGAAGGTGTCGACCGCGACGAGGGCGACGAGGGTGGTGGCGGTCAGCTCGCAGAGCAGCCGGAGCAGCAGGAGCAGGTTGAGGTGGCGGACGACGTCGCCGGCCACCTCCTGGAGCCGGCCGGCCCCCCGGACGCCCTCACGGTGCAGCTCGGCCGCCCGGGCCGGCGAGACCGCGGCCAGGGCGGCGTCGGACATCGCGAACACACCGGCCAGCACGACCAGACCGGCGGCGGCCACGAGGAGCTGCGCGTCCGGCAGGCCGGTGGCCTGGCCGGCCGCGGCCAGCACGGCGGGTCCCACGACGACGACCTCAGGCCCCGGCCGACGTGGCCCGCCAGCTCTGCAGCAGCCGCGCCTGCAGGCCGAACATCTCACGCTCCTCGTCGGGCTCCGCGTGGTCGTAGCCGAGCAGGTGCAGGCACCCGTGAACGGTCAGCAGCTGCAGCTCGTCGTCGGTGGCGTGGCCGGCGGTCGCCGCCTGCTTCGCGGCCACCTCCGGGCAGAGCACGATGTCGCCGAGCAGCGCCGGCTCGCCGCCGGCCGACTCGCCGGGCCCGTGGTCGACGGTGCCCTCGTCCATCGGGAACGCCAGCACGTCGGTCGGGCCGTCACCACCCATCCAACGGTGGTTCAGCTCGGTCATGTACTCCACGTCGACGAGGAGGACGGACAGCTCGGCCAGCGGGTTCACGCCCATCTGGTCGAGCGTGTGCCGGGCGACGGCGAGCACGGCGTCCGTGTTGACGTCGGCGCCCGCCTCGTTGGCGATCTCGATGGACATGTTGCCTCGTACCCCTGCCTCAGCGCCGGCGTCCGGCGCGGCCGCCGTGGGCCGTCCGGCCAGGCACGGCGTGCACCGGCTGGCCGGCCTGGTCCTGCTCGGCGTCGTAGCGCGCGTACGCGTCGACGATGTCGGTGACCAGCCGGTGGCGTACCACGTCAGAGCTGGACAACTGGGCGAAATGCACGTCGTCCACGCCGCCCAGGATGTCGCGGACCACGCGCAGGCCGCTCGTCGTGCCGCCCGGAAGGTCGACCTGGGTGATGTCGCCCGTCACCACGATCTTGGACCCGAACCCGAGCCGGGTCAGGAACATCTTCATCTGCTCGGGCGTCGTGTTCTGCGCCTCGTCCAGGATGATGAAGGCGTCGTTGAGCGTGCGGCCCCGCATGTACGCCAGCGGGGCGACCTCGATCGTGCCGGCCGCCATCAGCTTCGGGATCGACTCGGGGTCGATCATGTCGTGCAGCGCGTCGTAGAGCGGGCGCAGGTACGGGTCGATCTTCTCGAACAGCGTGCCGGGCAGGAAGCCCAGCCGCTCCCCCGCCTCGACCGCGGGGCGGGTCAGGATGATCCGGTTGACCTGCTTGGCCTGCAACGCCTGGACGGCCTTCGCCATCGCCAGGTACGTCTTGCCGGTGCCGGCCGGACCGATGCCGAAGACGATCGTGTGCGCGTCGATCGAGTCGACGTACCGCTTCTGGCCCAGCGTCTTGGGCCGGATCGTGCGGCCGCGCCGGGACAGGATATTCAGCGTGAGGACCTCGGCGGGTCGCTCGGCCGTGCCCTCGGAGAGCATGCCGACGGTCCGCCGCACAGCGTCGGTGGTCAGTGTCTCGCCCTTCTGGATGAGCTCCAGGAGCTCGCTGAAGACCCGCTCAGCCAGCGCGTTGTCGGCCGGCGAGCCGGTGATGGTGATCTCGTTGCCCCGCACGTGGATGTCGCTGGAGACCGACCGTTCAACGAGCCTGAGCAGCTCGTCGCCCGCACCGAGGAGACTCACCATCGTATGCGGGTCGGGGACCGTGATCTTGGTCTGCACCCGTGGTGTCGCGGCGGGGGGTGGGCTTTCAGACATAAGTCGGCCCCGCGGGCCTCCGCCACCTGCTTCCCAGTCTCGATCTCGGTCGCCGGTCCCGACGTACCGTGTGCTGCCATCGTATCCGTTCAACGCCGAGGCCACCGGAACGATTTCCGCCGGTGGAAATCGCCGCCGGACCGGCTCACGGCTGCCCTGCCGGTACCCCGTCGAAGGTCTCCTGAACCCGGGTGTACCGGTATGTCGCCCAGTGCATCCGCACCACTACGCCGGCCTCGTCGCGGGTCAGCCGCAGCAGCTCGCCCGCCTCCCGGCCGGACACCGCCCGCAGCAGGTCGGGCCGGCCGTCGACCGGCTCGAACACCGTGGGCGGGCGGCCCGCGGGCGCGCCGGCCGCCCGGGCCTGGAGCTGCCCGCCGTGCCAGCCGAAGTCGTGCCCGAACCCCTCGCTCCACCACCGCCCCAGCGCGGAGGCGTACGCCGGCGGGGCGGCCCCGCCGGGCCGCCACGGCGCGATGTCGGCCGGGTCCTCCACCACGGCCGCCGTGAGCAGGTCGTGGACCAGGTCCAGCAGCGCGTCCGCCGTGCCGGCCGAGCCGAGCACCGCGCAACCCAGCGCACCCGGCGTGCCGTCGCCGCCGCGCTGGCCGAACACGCCGGCGAGGAACCCCGGCATGGCCCCGTAGTGCCCCACGTGCATTACCCGCTCGCCGCGCGGCACCAGCATCAGACCCAGCCCGATACCGGCGCCCCACAGCGCCTCGTCGGTGACCGTGCCCGGCCAGCGCATCTCCTCCACGGTCGCCGGCGGCAGCACCCGCCCGGCCGGGTCCACCGCCGCCGGGTCGGCCAGGAAGGCCGCCCAGCGGGCCATGTCCGCGGCGGTGCTCCACAGCTGGGCCGCGGGTGCCACCGCCGCGAAGTCCGTCGGCGGCTCCGGGCGGGCGTGGTCCGAGTACGCGTCCACCAGGAAACCCGTGGCGGACCGGTCGGTGGCGCCGACGGTGGTCGCGGCCAGGTCCAGCGGCCGCAGGATCCGCTCGGCCAGCACCTCCGCCCAGGTACCTCCGCGCAGCCGGCCGGCGAGGTGGCCGAGCAGCGCCAGGCCCAGGTTGGAATAGTGGTAGCGCCGCCCCGCCGGGAGCACCCGCTCCGCTTGGGCCAGCTCCGCCAGCAGTTGGGGCACCGGCGGCGGGCGGAGTGTGTCCCACACGTCGCCGTACGGCTCCCGCTGGATCCCGGCCGTGTGCGAGAGCAGCCGGCGGATGCTCAGCTCCCCGTGCGCCGGCACGTCGAGGTGCCGGCCGAGCGGGTCGTCGAGGTCCAGCAGCCCGTCGTCGCGGCACTGCAGGACGAGCACGGCGGTGAAGGTCTTGGTCACCGAGCCGATCCGGAACCGGGTGTCGGCGTCCAGCGGCGTGTCGTTGCCGGTGCCCCCGACCTGCACCGTCCACAGCGGCCGGTCCGCGCGGTGCAGGGCGGCCGACACCGCCGGCACCCGCGCGTCGGCCTGCACCCGCCGCACCATCCGGCCGAGCCGGTCCGCCGCGGTCAACTCGACGCGGGCGGGGTCAGCATCGGTCCCAGCGGGGCGCCGCCGAGGACGTGCGCGTGGACGTGGAACACCTCCTGGCCGCCGTCCCCGCCGGTGTTGAAGATGACGCGGAAGCCGGCCAGCAGCAGGCCCGCCGCGTCCGCCGCCGCGGCGGCGGTGGCCAGCACCTCGCCCGCCAGCCCCGGGTCCGCCTGGGCCAGCGCCGCGACGTCCGCGTGGTGGGCCTTCGGGATCACCAGCAGGTGCACCGGCGCCTTCGGGTAGATGTCGCGGAAGGCCAGGGTGTTCTCGGTCTCGTGCACGACGGTCGCCGGGATCTCACCCGCGACGACCCGGCAGAACAGGCAGTCATTGCTCACGCCACGCATCGTATGGGCATCAGCGGGCTGGCATGCGGCAGCATCAGCGGGATGACGGATGGAAACGCGGTGATCGAGGCGGCGCTGGCGGAGCTGGACCTGGCGACAAAGGTGCGCCTGCTGTCCGGGCAGGACATGTGGACGCTGCCGGCGGTCCCGGCCATCGGGCTCGCCTCTCTGGTGATGTCCGACGGACCGATCGGCATCCGCGGCACCGCGTGGGCGCCGGACGAACGCTCCGTGGCCCTGCCCAGCCCCACCGCGCTGGCCGCCACCTGGGACCCGGACCTCGCCCGGGCGGCCGGGCGGCTGCTGGGCGGCCAGGCCCGCGCCAGGGGCATTCACATCCTGCTGGCGCCGACGGTGAACCTGCACCGCACCCCGCTGGGCGGCCGGCACTTCGAGTGCTACTCCGAGGACCCGCTGCTCACCGGCGAGATCGGCGCCGCGTACGCGACCGGCCTGCAGGAGCAGGGCGTCGGCGCCACGGTCAAGCACCTCGTGGCCAACGACTCGGAGACCGACCGCCTGACGGTGGACGTGCGGGTCGGGGAACGGGCCTTGCGGGAGCTCTACCTGGCCCCGTTCGAGCGGATCGTCGCCGCCGGTGTGTGGGTGGTCATGGCCGCGTACAACAGCGTGAACGGGACCACCATGACCGAGCACGGGCCGCTGCAGAACGACCTGCTCAAGGGCGAGTGGGGCTTCGACGGCGCGGTCGTCTCCGACTGGACGGCGGCGCGGTCCACCGCACCCGCCGCGCTGGGAGGCCTGGACGTGGTGATGCCCGCGCTGGGCGACCCGTGGGGCGACCGGCTGATCGACGCCGTCCGCGCCGGCGAGGTGCCGGTCGAGGTCGTGGACGACAAGGTACGCCGGGTGCTGCGGCTGGCCGGCCGGGTCGGGGCGTGGGACCGGGTGGCGCCGGCCGTGGCCCCGGCCGACCGCCCGCCCACCCCGGCCGCCGCGGCGGTGGCCCGGGAGGTCGCCGTGCGCTCCTTCGTGCTCGCGCGCAACGCCGGCGGCCTCCTGCCACTGGACCCCGCCGCCCTGCGCCGCGTTGCCGTGTCGGGCGCGCTGGCGGCGGATGCCCGGGTGCAGGGCGGCGGCAGCGCCCAGGTCGTCCCGGAGCAGGTCGTGTCCCCGCTGGCCGGGCTCGCGGCGGCCCTGCCGGGCGTCCGGCTGGACTACGCCGTCGGCGCCGACCCCCGGCGCACGCTGCCGCCCGCCGCGGCCGGCGCTGAATGGGGCGCCGGCTTCACGGCGACCCTGCGCGACGCGGCCGGCGGCGAACTGTTCCGCACCACCCTGGACGCGGCCGTGGTGCGCGGGATGGGCGGGCTCCCGGGGGTCGACCCGGCGGCGCTGGCGAGCGTCGAGCTGGTCGGCACGCTGACCCCGACGCGGGCCGGCCCGCACCGGCTGGCCATCAACGGCTTCGGGGAGTTCCGGCTCACCGTGGGCGGCCGGGTCCTCTTCGACGACGCCGCCTTCCCGCCCGGCGTGGACCCGGCGATGGTCCTGCTGCACCCGGTCGAGCTGCGGTTCGAGGTCGACCTGGCCGCCGGCGAGCCGGTGGCGGTGCGCCTCACGCAGCGCATCACCTCCCTCGACCTGGCCAGCTTCGTCTCCGCCACGCTCGGCCACGCGGGACCGACGCCCGGGCCGGACGAGCTGATCGAGGCGGCGGTGAGGTCGGCTGCGGCCGCCGACGTGGCGGTGGTCGTGGTGGGCACCACCGAGGAGGTCGAGTCGGAGGGCTTCGACCGCACCTCGCTGGCCCTGCCCGGCCGGCAGGACGAACTGGTCGCCCGGGTGGCCGCGGCGAATCCGCGCACGGTCGTGGTAGTCAACGCCGGCGCGCCCGTGCTGCTGCCGTGGGCCGGCGAGGTGGCGGCGATCCTGCTCACCTGGTTTCCCGGGCAGCAGGCCGGCGCCGCGCTGGCCGACGTGCTGCTCGGCGTCGCGGAGCCCGGCGGCCGGCTGCCCACCACCTGGCCGCGCCGGGAGCAGGACTGCCCGGTGCTCGCCACCACCCCGACCGACAACGGCGTCCTGGCGTACGACGAAGGGGTCTTCATCGGCTACCGGGGCTGGGACCGGGCGGGTACCGTCCCGCTGTTCCCGTTCGGCCACGGGCTCGGCTACACGACCTGGGCGTACGAGTCGCTGACAGTGCCGGACCCGGCCACCGCCGTGGTCACCCTGCGCAACACCGGCAGCCGCGCCGGGCGCGAGGTGGTCCAGGTGTACGCGGGGCCGGTCGCCGCCGACCCGGACCGCCCGGTCAGGGTGTTGGCGGGCTTCGCCACCGTCGCCGCCGACCCGGGCGGGGTCGTCACGGTGAGCGTGCCGCTGACCGCCCGCTACGCGCAGGTCTGGGCCGGCGGGTGGCGCACCATCGCGGGCGCGTACCGGGTAACGGCCGGCCCCCTGCACGCCACGACCGCGCTCGGCTGAGGGCCTGCGCTGCGCCCGCGTCGGGCCCGGACCCACGCCGCGGACACCGCCTCGGCCGCTCGCTCGCGCACCCCTTGGCCGGCCCTACCAGCGGCCGAGGCGGGTGGCGAGCACGGCGAGGGCAGCCACGCCGGCGGTGGACGTCCGCAGCACCTCCGGCCCCAGCCGCACGGGCCGCGCACCCGCCGCCGAGAACGCCGCCAGCTCGTCAGCGGCCACGCCGCCCTCAGGACCGACCACCAGCACCACTACCCCCGCGTCCGGCAGCGGCACGGTGGTCAGCCGGTCGGCCGCCTCCTCGTGCAGCACGAATGCCGCGGTGGCCGCCGACAGCCTGGCGCCGACCCGGCGGGTGGACTCGTCCGGGTCGCCGCCCACCGCGGGCA